>NZ_JABXWS010000036.1:0-92729 GCF_015594425.1 Novosphingobium sp. HR1a | reverse complement strand
GGAAGTCGAGGAAGCTGCACTTGCGACCGGTCTAGTGGCCGAGGCGGTTGCGCTGGGCCTTCCGGATGAACGTCTGGGGCAGACGGTGCACCTCGTCGTGCGGGCATCCGCCGGATCTTCAGATGCAATTGAAGAACTACCCCGTAAACTCATGCAGGAACTGCCAAATTTCATGCAACCAAAAGTGATCCATTGGCGTGATTCGATGCCGACCGGTCCCAATGGCAAGCTCGATCGAACGGGGCTGGCTGCCGAGATCGCCCGGGAAACAGCGGCATGAAGGCGCTTGGACCGATCCCGGCCGGCTATGGCGGCATTGATGGTATCCTTGCCGTCGGTGGTCGGCCTGTTACGCATTGGGCCGAAGAGGCTGGGGCCACACCGCTGTTTCTCTACGATGCCGACTTGATCCGTCGGCGCGTGACGCAGCTGCGGTCCGCAATCCCGGATCGGGTGGCGCTGCACTATGCAGTGAAGGCCAATCCCTTTCCCCCGCTTCTGGCGCTCATGGCGGGGCTGGTCGACGGCTTTGACATCGCATCCGGCGGTGAACTCGAGATCGTCCGCGATGCGGGCCTGCCCTTGCGCGAGGTCAGCTTCGCCGGGCCGGGTAAGCGCGATGCCGAACTGGAAGCCGCGATTCGCAGCGGCGTGACGCTCAATCTGGAATCCGAGGGTGAAGCGGCCCGCGCCTTTGCCATCGGTGACAGGCTGGGCATCGTCCCGCGCCTTGCTATTCGCGTGAACCCGGATTTCGACCTGAAGGGATCGGGGATGAAGATGGGCGGCGGCGCCAAGCCTTTCGGGGTCGATGCCGAACGGGTTCCGGCTCTGGTGCGCGAAGTCGTTGCCAGCGGCGCCGAATGGCGCGGCTTCCATATTTTCGCAGGCAGCCAGGCGCTCGATGCCGAGGCGATCGCCGAGACGCAGGGACAGGCGCTGGAACTTGCCGCACGACTGGCCGAGGAGAGCAAGACGGTGTTGCCGCATTGCAATCTGGGTGGTGGGCTGGGGATTCCCTATTTCCCGGGAGACACGCCGCTAGACCTTCCGCTTCTTGGCGAACGGCTTGCCGCCAGGCTCGAAGGTCTGCCGGACGTGCTGCGCGGTGCGCAGTTCTGCATCGAACTGGGGCGTTATCTGGTCGGCGAGGCGGGCGTCTACATTGCGCGCATCGTCGATCGCAAGATCAGCCACGGCGAAGTCTTTCTCGTCACCGATGGCGGGTTGCATCACCAGCTTGCGGCTTCCGGCAACTTCGGAACCGTGGTGCGGCGCAATTATCCTTCGGCGATCGCCACTCGTTTCGGCGCCGAGGTGGAGGAAGAAGCCTCCATCGTCGGATGCCTCTGCACGCCGCTGGACAAGCTGGCCGACAAAGGCGGCTTTCCCCGCGCCGACGTTGGCGACCTGATCGCCGTGTTCTGCGCCGGAGCTTACGGTGCCAGCGCCAGCCCCGCGAGCTTCCTCGGGCAAGGTCCGGCAAAGGAAATGCTGGTCTGACCTTGCGTTAACTTGCGTCATGCCCCCGTCCCGATTTGGGACCTGCGCGGAATTAGCCTTGCAAGGCTAACGCAATATTCACCGTTTGCATTGATATCCGAGGGTGAATTTTGCCGGACCTGACCCCGCGCGCCTGGCGTGCGAAGGCCAGACGGTCGCAAAGACGAGGATTGTTCATGCCGCATCTCCCAGCCCGACTTCTGGCCGCTACCGCGCTTGCCAGCGTCGCCCTGACCGGATGTGCGGGGTCCGGCGGCCCGGCTCGGGAACTGCCGCCTGCGTCCTTTGTGGCGATGCAGGAAGGGCCGGGCGAGGAATACGTCATTGGCCCGCTTGATCAGCTGACCGTCTTTGTTTGGCGCAATCCGGAACTTGGCGCGAAAGTGCAGGTCCGTCCTGACGGGCGCATCACCACGCCGCTGATCACCGACATGCCCGCCGTGGGCAAGACGCCCTCGATGCTGGCCGAAGATCTGCGGCTGCAGCTCTCGCAATATATTGAGGACCCGCTGGTTTCGGTCATCGTCGATGGGTTCTCTGGCACCTTCAGCCAGCAGATCCGCATCGTCGGCGCGACCGAGAAGCCTGCGTCGATCCCGTATCGAGCGAACATGACCGTGCTCGACGCGATGATCGCGGTGGGGGGCCTCTCCGAATATGCCTCGGGCAATAGCGCGCGCCTGATCCGGTTCGACAAGACGGCGGGCAAGCAGCAGGAATACAAGCTGCGGCTCGGCGACCTGCTCAAGAAGGGCGACAGCAAGGCCAACGTCATGCTGTCTCCCGGTGACGTGATCATCATCCCGGAAAGCATGTTCTAAGATGGATTCGCTCTACGAAGAACTGCTCGCCGGGCTGCACAGCATCTGGCATCGCCGCTGGATCGCGCTGGCTGTGGCCTGGGCGGTCTGCCTTGCGGGCTGGCTGGTCGTGGCACTGATCCCGAACAGCTACGAATCGCACGCGCGCATCTTCATCCAGCTGGATGATGCGTTGGCCGAGCAGGTCGGCATTGGCGTGGCCGACAAGAAGCGTGATATCGAGCGTATTCGTCAGACCCTGACCAGCGCCGTGAATCTCGAGAAGGTCGTGCGCGCCACGCGCCTCGGCGACACCATCGAGAACCCCAAGGCGATGGAAGCGGCGGTCCTCAAGCTGGGCAAGAACGTCAAGGTGGTGAGCCAGGAGGACAACCTCTTCGAGATCACCGCGACCGCCAACGACAGCTCCTTCTCCGATGCCGAGAACGCCAAGCTGGCGCAGAGCGTCGCGCAGAAGCTGATCGATATCTTTCGTGAGGAAAACCTCTCCGGCAATCGCGGCGACATGGTCGAGACGCTGGAGTTCGTGAACCAGCAGCTGCGCGCGCGTGAGCGTGAGCTGGAATCGGCCGAGAGCAAGCGCACCGCCTTCGAGGCGCAGCACCCGGAAATGGCGCTTGGCGGCGCCGCCGTGGCGCAGCGTCTGGAGAGCGCGCGTTCGACGCTGCGCGATATCGATGCCGACCTTTCGGCGGCGCAGAGCGCTTCGGCAGCGATCGACGGGCAGCTTGCGGGCACGCCGCGCACGATCGCGGGTGGTGCGGCCGATGGCGGGGCGCAGTCCTCGCTGGCGCGCGCACAGGCCGATCTCGCGGCGATGCGGGCACGCGGGCTCACCGAGAATCACCCCGACGTGATCGCGGCCAAGAACCAGGTTGCGGCCTTGCGCGCTCCGGCGGCGCAGGAAGCGGCTAGCGGCGGCGGCACGATCAATCCGGCCTATTCCTCGCTCCAGTCGATTCGCGCCGAACGGCAGGCGAGCGTCCAGGCGCTGCAGTCGCGCAAGGCCGCGACGCAGTCCGACATCGCCTCGCTGACCGCGTCCGCGATCTCCGATCCCGAACTTGCTACTCAGGCCCAGCGTATCAACCGCGATTACGACGTGCTTCGCCAGCAGTACGACAAGCTCCTGCAGGACCGCGAGGAACTGCGCTTGCGCGGCGAAGTGAAGACCGAGCGCGAAGCGGTGAAGTTCCAGGTCGTCGATCCGCCGACGAGCCCGCGTACGCCCGTCGCGCCGAATCGTCCGGTCTTGCTGCTGGGCGTGCTGATCGTGGGCTTCGCGGGTGGATGCGCCGGCGCCTTTGCCTTGAGCCGGGTGCGTTCGGTCTTCGCCACCACTGCGGGGCTGGAGAAGGCGACCGGCCTGCCGGTGCTGGGCGCGATCTCGCACAGCCTGACCGATCGTGCACGGGCGCTGAGGGCCAAGCGTCTCAAGTATTTCTATGCCGGGACCGCCGCGCTTTGCGGACTGTTCGTGGTGCTGCTCGCCGCCGAGTTCATCCAGCGCGGCATGGTGGCGTGAGGGGACTGACATGACCGATCATCGCAAGATCCCCGTACCTGACCAGCCCGATGAACCCGAAGGCGAATCGCTGTTCGAGCGGGCCAACGGCCGGTTCGACTTCAACACGCTGATCGCGAAGCCGGTGGCGTTTCCGGAGCGGCCTGCAAGGCGCGCGCCCGCAAGGCCGGAGCCAGCGCCCGTTCCCGCACGTCCCGTGCCTGAAGCGGCGGCTCCCGCGGCTGCGCCTCAGCCCGCCGCAGAACCGGCGCCTGAGCCCGCACGCTTCAGCGATACCGTGCATCCCGTCGATCGTGAGCACTTGCGCGAGCAGGGCCTGATCGTGCCCGAAGGCGCGGTCACCGAGCTTCTGGAGGAGTTTCGCATCGTCAAGCGCCAGCTGCTGGTTCAGGCTGCAGACCTGCGCCGCCAGAAGGCGGGGCCGATGGCACAGCGCGTGCTGATCTCCTCGCCGCATCCGGGCGAGGGCAAGACTTACTGCGCACTCAACCTCGCGCTGTCGATCGCGGCGGAGAAGGAGAGCGAGGTCCTGCTCGTCGATGCCGACTTCGCCAAACCTTCGATCCTTTCCGCGCTCGGCCTTCCGGGCGGTCCGGGGCTGATGGACGCGCTGATGGACGAGACGATCGACGTTGCCGACTGCGTGCTCGGCACCGACATTCCCGGGCTCTGGGTGCTTCCCGCCGGAGATACGACGGCGCACGACAGCGAATACCTGTCCAGTTCACGCACTGCCCGAATCCTCGACCGGCTGACGCAGGGTGCGGCCAACCGGATGGTGATCTTCGATTCGCCTCCGGCGCTGGCGGCTTCGCCTGCGGCCGAACTTGCCAAGTATGTCGGCCAGACCGTCGTGATCGCGCGCGCGGACAAGACCGGGCGAGGGTCGCTCGACGATGCGATCTCGCTGCTGGGCGCATGCCCGAACGTGCAATTGCTGCTCAACGCGGCCCAGTTCAGCCCGAGCGGTCGCCGCTTCGGCTCCTACTACGGATACAAGGGATGAGCCGCATGAAGCAGGCATCAGGCATGGTGGCGCTGGCGGTGATCGTTCTTGCGCTACCGGCAGCCGGCCATGCCCAATCGACCGGCTATGGCGGCGGCATGAGCGGAGGCATGGGGAGTTCCGGTGCCGGGATGGGCGGCGACAGCGCATCCGACACAGCTTCCGGCAAGTCCGACCGCGCTTCGCGGCGCGGTGCCAAAGGCCAGGGCGGTAAACGCATCGACATCGCGCCTTACATCGAAGTCGACCAGATCGTCACTGCCGAGCTTTCGCCCGGTAGCGACGTGCTGACCTACACCCAGGTCGCGGTCGGCGTGGACGCCTCGATCCAGGGCCGCAACAATGGGGCTTCGGCCTCGGTGCGCTATCAGCGCCAGTTCGGCTGGGGCAAGAAGGCGGGCGACGGCGACGCTATCAGCGGCGTCGTGCGCGGCTACACCACCATCGTTCCGGGCGTGACGGTCGAAGCGGGCGCGCTGGCCTCGCAGGTCAACGTCGAGAACGGCGGTTCCGCGCTCGCCGCCGGGCCGCTGTCGGGCAACGGCAAGTCGACGGTCTACTCTGTCTACGGAGGCCCTTCGGTAACCAAGCGGATCGGCGATCTCGATGTGGGCGCCAATTACCGGGCCGGTTTCACCAAGGTCGAGCAGTCCAACGCCGCGCGCAATCTCCAGACCGGCGCAGCGGCCGATGTCTTCGACAAGAGCGTCGTCCAGTCGGCCGACGTGCAGGCGGGCTTCGCCCCCGGCACCGTACTGCCGGTGGGCGTGGGCGTCGGCGGCAGCTTCTATCAGGAGGATATCTCCAACCTCGACCAGCGTGCCCGCGACATGCAGGCCCGCGCGATGGTCACCGTGCCGGTCAGCCGCACCGTGCAGGTGGTCGGCGCGATCGGCTATGAGGACGTGGAGATTTCCAGCCGCGATGCCGTGCGCGATGCAAACGGCCTGCCGGTGCTGGGCTCCGATGGCCGCTACGTGATCGACAAGTCCTCCCCGCGCGTAATGGCCTACGACGTCAGCGGCCTCATCTGGGACGCCGCCGTCATGTGGCGCCCGAGCCGCCGAACCTCGCTGTCGGCCCATATCGGCCGCCGCTACGGCTCGACCAGCTTCGGCGGCACGCTAGCCTATGCGCCGAGCGACCGTGCCCAGTTCAACGTCGCGGTCTACGACAACGTCTCGGGCTTCGGCGGGCAGGTCAACCGCGCGCTCGACCAGTTGCCGGATGACTTCGAGGTCGTGCGTGATCCCGTCACCGGCGAACTGCGCGGCTGCGTCGCCTCGCTGGAGGGCGGCAGCTGCCTGTCCGGCGTGCTCGGCTCGCTGCGTTCGTCCACTTTCCGGGCGCGCGGCGTGACGGCAAGCTACTCGATGAAGTTCGGCCGCATGCGTGCAGGTCTCGGTGCCGGATACGACCGCCGCAAGTACATTGCCGCGCGCAACACCGTCCTCGCCTCCGCAAACGGCGTGCTGGACGAGAACTGGTGGCTGGCGGCCTATGTCGGCGGCGATCTTGGCCGTGACGCGGGCTGGTCGGCCAACGTCTACGCCAACTGGATCAGCAGCAACGACCCGCTGACCGGCGACGTCGCGGGCTACGGGGCTTCGGCCAGCTACTACAAGATGTTCGCGCCGCGCCTGCGTGGTACGCTCGCTGTCGGCATCGACGGGGCGAAGTACGATACCCCCTCCATCGACGACCTGTGGACCGCCTCGGCGCTCGCGGGTCTGCGCTATACCTTCTGAGGAGAGAAACCCGATGTTCGACGACTTCTACGGGCTCGACGCCAGGCCTTTCCAGCTGACCCCCGACCCCGCGTTCTATTTCGAGAGCAGCACGCACAGGAAGGCGCTGTCCTACCTCGGCTACGGTCTTGCCCAGGGCGAGGGCTTCGTGGTCATCACCGGCGAGGTCGGTGCGGGCAAGTCCACACTCGTCGCCTA
Organism: Novosphingobium sp. HR1a; assembly: GCF_015594425.1. Classification (NCBI taxonomy): domain Bacteria; kingdom Pseudomonadati; phylum Pseudomonadota; class Alphaproteobacteria; order Sphingomonadales; family Sphingomonadaceae; genus Novosphingobium; species Novosphingobium sp. HR1a. Next base: position 85,928 of record NZ_JABXWS010000036.1, on the reverse strand, counting down.
CCTGATGGCGACCATCGATCCGGCGCGCATGACGGCCGCCAACGTGGTGACCAGCGCGCTCGACGGCGAGGAGATCGTCCACGTCGTCGCGCAGTCGTTCGGGCTGCCGGTCATGGGGCATGACAAGGCATCCGCGCTCGGCACGCTGGAAGCGTTCTTCCACGACGAGGCGCGTGCAGGACGCCGCTGCCTGCTGATCGTCGACGAGGCGCAGAACCTTTCGGTCAGCGCGCTGGAAGAGCTGCGCATGCTCTCCAACTTCCAGCTCGGCTCGCACCCGCTGCTGCAGACGCTGCTGCTCGGCCAGCCCGAGTTCCGCGAGACCTTGCTCGAGAGCAACCAGCTCGAACAGCTGCGTCAGCGCGTTATCGCGACGCACCATCTCGGCCCGATGCACGTGCGCGAGGTCCAGCCTTACGTCGAGCACCGCCTCGGCTGCGTCGGCTGGAAGGGCAACCCGAGCTTCGATGCGGCGCTGTTCCCGGCGATCCACGAGGCGACCGGCGGTATCCCCCGCCGCATCAACCAGATCGTCAACCGTTTGCTCCTGCTGGGTGCGGTGGACCGTCGAGAGCACCTCGACGCCGCGATGCTCGAGCAGGTGCTTGACGAGATGAACGACGACGGCGCGCTGGCAGTGGTCACCAAGGTCGCGGAGCCTGAAGTTGCCGCTGCGCAACCGGTGGAAGCCGCGGCTTTCGCAAGTGCGCCGGTGCAGGCGATCGATACCTCCGTTGTCATGGCGCTGATCGAGTCGGCACTCGCCGATCGCGAGGCGCTGGATACGGAAGGCGCGATCGCGCTCATCGAGGCGGCGCTCGCTCATCGCGACATGCTCGACACCGCCGGCGCCAATGCGCTGATCGAGGCTGCCATGGCCGGGCGCGACACGCAGATTGGTGAGTTGCACTCGGCGATCGCACAACTCACCGCTGCTGCCGAAGAGCGCGAAGCCTCGGCACGGCAGGCGCAGGGCGAGCAGTTCGGGGCGCTTGAGCAGCAACTGGCGGATGCCATCGCCCGCTCGGACAAGCTCGAGGCGCGCCTCGGCGAGACCGAGCGCACGCTGCGTCACACGCTGACCATGCTGATCGAGTGGATCGAGAGCGGCGACGGCCAGCGCAACGTCGCCTGAGGGAGTTTCTACCCCATGTCGGTGCCGATCAACGGCCTTTCGGTCGATGTCGAGGACTGGTTCCAGGTCGGCGCCTTCGAGAAGGTGATCGACCGGGAGAACTGGAACTCGCTGGCCACGCGCGTCGAGCGTAACTGCGACGAAATCCTGCGGCTTTTCTCGGATGCAGGGGTGAAGGGCACGTTCTTCACCCTCGGCTGGGTGGCGGAAAGGAATCCCGCCTTGATGCGGCGGATCGCCGAAGAAGGCCACGAGGTCGCCAGCCACGGCTGGGATCACGAGCGCGTGTTCCGTCTCGGCAGGGAGGCCTTCGCCGCCGACATCGACCGTGCCCGCAAGGTGATCGAGGACGCCTCGGGCCAGGCGGTCAAAGGCTACCGCGCGCCCAGCTTCTCGATCGATGCCCGTACGCCCTGGGCCTTCGAGGTGCTGGCGGAGCAGGGCTATGTGTATAGCTCCAGCGTGGCTCCGATCGCGCATGACCATTATGGCTGGCGGGAGGCTCCGCGCTTTGCCTTCCGGCCGATCGCCGATGCGGAACTGATCGAGATCCCGGTCACGACCGCGCGGTTCGCCGGGCGGCGGCTGGCGGCTGGCGGCGGCGGCTTCTTTCGGGTGCTTCCTTACGGGTTCTCGCGCTGGGCGATCCGGCAGGTGAACCGCGATGATCGGCGCCCAGCGGTGTTCTACTTCCACCCGTGGGAGATCGATCCCGGCCAGCCCCGCGTCGAAGGGGCGCCGCTGCGCTCGCGTTTCCGGCACTACACGAACCTGTCGGTGATGGCCGACAAGCTGGAGCGACTGGTCGGCGAATTCCGCTGGGGCCGCATGGACGAACTCGCCGCGCGTGAAGCCTTGCGCGCCGAACCGCTGGCCTTCGCGGCATGAACGCGCCCTTCGTGCCACTGACAGCGCAAGTCCGCCTCGTCGATCTGACCGACCCGGGCGAGGTCTCGCGCCTTGAAGGCTTCGTGGCGCGCCATCCGCAGGGGACGCCGTTCCATCGCCCCGCATGGTTCGTCTCGGTGGCAAAGGCGACCGGCAACCGCGCGCTGGCGCTCGTGCAGGAGAAGGGGGGCGAGATCGTCGCTTTCCTGCCGCTCGATGCCATTCATTCGCCGGTATTCGGCCGACTGCTGGCCTCGACCGGGTTCGCGGTCGGCGGCGGGCTGCTGGCGACCGGGGGCGCCGATACCACCGCCGTATTCGCCGCCGTTGAGGAACTGGCACTGCGCCTCACCTGCCCGACGATCGAACTTCGCGGCGGGGTACTTCCTCCGGCGGGCGAAGGCTGGGCACTCAAGACCCGTTCACACGCCAACTTCGCCCGCCCGCTCGCGGCCGACGACGAAGCGCAACTGCTGGACATTCCGCGCAAGCAGCGCGCCGAAGTGCGCCGCTCGCTGGGCATGGACCTGACGATCGAGGTCGGCACTGCGGAAGCGGATCGCGCCGCGCATTACACGGTCTTCTGTGAGAGCTATCGCAATCTCGGCACCCCGGTCTTTCCCCGCGCGCTGCTGGATGCGGTGGTCAACGGTTTCGGTGACGATGCGGACATTCTGACCGTGCGCCATCAGGGCGTGCCGGTAGCGAGCGTCATCAGCGTCTATCATCAGGGCGCCGTCATGCCGTATTGGGGCGGCGGCACCTGGGACGCCCGGCGCCTTCGGGCCAACGACCGGATGTATTTCGAACTCATGCTCCACGCCCGGCGGCGCGGCTGCACGGTGTTCGACTTCGGCCGCTCCAAGACGGAGAGCGGCGCCTATCATTTCAAGCGCAACTGGGGCTTCGAGCCCGAGCCGCTGACGTATGCGACCTGGACCGCCCCGGGCAGCGCCAGGCGCGATGCGGACCCGACGAGCGGCAAGCTCTCGCTCCAGATCAAGCTGTGGCAGCGCCTGCCTCTGGCAGTGGCCAATCGCCTCGGCCCGCTGATTGCACGCGGTATCGGCTGATGGGCGAAATCCTGTTCCTGGCGCACCGCATCCCGTTTCCGCCGGATCGCGGTGACAAGATCCGTTCCCACCACGTGCTCAAGGCGCTAGCCGCACTGGCTCCCGTGCATGTCGCGACGTTCTGTGACGATGAGCAGGACCGTGCGTTCGAGCCCGATCTCGCCGACCTCGCCACCAGCTATCGACTGGTCGAGCGCTCCAAGCCGCTGCCCGTCGCCGGTGTACAGGCTCTGGCGAGCGGCCGCCCGCTCAGTCTCACCGCGTTTTACGACAAGGACCTCGAAACCTACGTGCGCGATCTGCTTGCCGAGCGTGACATCGACACCGTCTACGTGTTTTCCGGACAGATGGCGCAGTATGTGCCCGGCGATTTTCGGGGCCGTGTCGTGGCCGATCTTGTGGACGTCGATTCTGCCAAGTTCGAAGCCTACGCCGCGAAAGGACGCGGTATTCGCGCATGGATGGAGCGCCGGGAGGGGCGCCTGTTGCGGCGCGAGGAAGCGCGGATCTGCGCGGGGGCGTCAGTCACCCTGCTGATCAGCGACGCCGAAGTCGGGCTCCTGCGCTCGCGGCTGGCCAGTGAGCAGGGCCGCGTGCGGGCGATGGGCAACGGCCTCGACGCTGCATATTTCGACCCGTTTGCGGTCGCTCCGGAGCCGCGCATGGCAGCGAAGGGTGCTCCGCGTATCGTCTTCACCGGACAGATGGATTACGCGCCGAACATCGAGGCGGCCACCCGCGCCATCGATCGCGTCCTGCCGCTCGTGCGCAGGACGTGTCCCGATGCCACGCTCCATATCGTCGGCCGCAATCCGCCGGCAGCTTTACAGGCCCGTTCCGGACAGGATGGCGTCGAGGTGTGGGGCAGGGTGGATGACATTCGCCCCTGGCTCGCCGCCGCCGACGTCGCTCTGGTGCCACTGGAAATTGCGCGGGGGGTTCAGAACAAGGTGCTGGAAGCGATGGCGATGGGGCTGCCCGTGGTGCTCTCTCCTGGCGCCGCGACGGGTATCGATGCGATCGACGGCCGGGATTTCGCGATACGTGACGGCGATGCCGCGATGGCGCAGGCGGTCCTCGACCTTGCTCGCGCGCCGGAAGCGGCCAAGCTGATGGGGGCGGCTGCCCGCACGTGGATCGTCGCCAACGCCAGCTGGGAGGCCGCACTGGCGCGGCTGCCCGAATATCTCGGCACCATGGGCGAGGCGCTTACCGATGTCGCTTGATGTTGCCTCGACGTCCCTTGCCGGTCCCGCCCGCGCATGGCGCGCGCTTTCGCCGCAGTGGCGTGGCGGGATCATCCGCCTTGGCGCGGCGTGGCTGGTGCTGCTGTTCGCCTTCCTCGGCGACTGGGGCGCGATGGCGCGTCAGTGGTGGGATATCTCCACGTACAATCACGTCCTGCTGATCCCGGCGATTCTGGGCTGGCTGGTCTGGCAGCGCTGGCCGCAGCTGGAACGCCTGACGCCTACCGCGTGGTGGCCGGGGCTCATCCTGCTGGCGGGGGCAGCCTTCCTGTGGCTGCTGGGCGCGATGTCGGGACTGGACCTTGCCCGGCAGGCAGGTGTCGTCGCCATGTTGGGCGCCTGCGTTCCCCTGATCCTGGGTGTCAGGGTCACTGCGGCGCTGATCTTCCCGCTGGGCTATCTGGTGTTCCTGGTCCCGATCGGCGAGGAACTGGTCAACGTCCTGCAGACGATCACTGCCGAAATCACCATCGCGCTCACCCATCTCAGCGGCATTCCGGCCCGGATCGACGGCGTTTTCATCGATACGCCCGCAGGATTGTTCGAGGTAGCCGAAGCCTGTTCGGGCGTGAAGTTCCTCATCGCGATGGTCGCTTTCGGTGTGCTGGCCGCCAATGTCTGCTTCCTCAGCTGGCGGCGTCGAACCGTGATGCTGCTGGCCTGCGTGGCCGTGCCGATCCTCGCCAACGGGATCCGGGCATGGGGTACGATCTATGCCGCGCAGATTTTCGGCATAGAGGCTGCGGCGGGCTTCGACCATATCGTTTACGGCTGGTTCTTCTTCGCGATCGTGCTGGCGCTGGTGATCGCCTGCGCCTGGCGTTTCTTCGACCGCCCTCTGGATGGTCCGGCGATCGACCTTGCGGCTATTGAAAACGCCGGGTGGCTGGCGGGTCTGGAACGTTTCGCCATTTCCGGAACGGTGGCGGTGATCGGCTTCGCGCTGGTGCTGATCGCGGCGCGGTGCTGGGCTCTCGCAGCCGATACGCTGGCTGCTCCTGTCCCGGCGCGCATTGACTTGCCTGCGGTCGAGGGATGGGCGCGGGTGGATTATACCCCAACGATCTGGTGGGAACCGCGCGCGCAGGGCGCCGATCACCGCCTGCTCGGCCGTTATCGGGACGGTCGGGGGCATCAGGTCGATGTCTTCGTCGCCCTCTACGCCAGCCAGGGAGAGGGACGGGAGGCAGGCGGCTTCGGTCAGGGCGCGCTTGTTCCAGCCAGCGCATGGGCATGGCAGTCGCCGGCACCGTCGGTCGAAGCTGGCAAGGGCGAGCGCCTCCTCGGCAACGGCAGGATCGAGAGGATCGCCGTGACCTGGTATCGTCAGGGCGAACTATTGAGCGGCAGCAATGCACGGCTCAAGCTGGCGGTGATTGTTGACCATCTCCTGTTCCGGGCGGAACCGACGACGATGCTCATCCTCTCCGCCGAAGATACGCCGCGCGGCCGAGCCGAGCAGTCGATCACCGCCTTCCGCGCATCCACGGGGTCACTCGCGCGCTGGATGGACGGTATCGCTCAGGTCAGGTAGGGCCAGGGACGATGTGCGGGATTGCCGGAATCTATCACCTGGAAACGCCCAAGCCGGTCGATCGCGCCCGGGTCGAGGCCATGTGCGACGCCATCGCGCATCGCGGCCCGGACGGGCAGGGGGTATGGACCGCGCCGGGCGTCGCCCTGGGGCACCGCCGCCTTTCGATCATCGACCTCGCAGGATCGCCGCAGCCGATGGCATCCCCAGATGGCCGCGCGATGCTCGTCTTCAACGGCGAGATCTACAACTACCGCGAACTGCGGCATGAGTTGAAGGCAGCGGGAGAGCATTTCCGCACCGATGGCGACAGCGAGGTCATTCTGGCAGCCTGGCGGCGCTGGGGACCGGGCTGCGTTACGCGGCTGCTGGGCATGTTCGCCTTCGCCATCTACGACCTCGACGCGCGCACTCTGTTCCTCGCCCGCGACAGGCTGGGCGTGAAGCCGCTCTATTACGCGCAGTTGAGCGACGGGAGCCTGGCTTTCGGTTCGGAACTCAAGGCACTCACCGCCCACCCGCTGCTGCGGCGCGAGATCGATCCGCTGGCGGTCGAAGACTATCTGACCTGGGGCTATGTCCCTGACGATCGGGCCATCCTCAAGGGCGTCTGCAAGCTGGCGGCGGGGCATTCGTTGCTGCTGCGTCATGGCGCTCCGTTGCCGCGCCCTGTTCAGTGGTGGGACGTCTCCTTCGCAGAGCGGCGCAAGGGCAAGCCCGCCGACCTCGAAGCCGAACTGGTGCACCTCATGCGCCAGGCGGTGTCGTCCCGTATGGTCGCAGATGTGCCTCTTGGCGCGTTTCTGTCGGGCGGTGTGGATAGTTCCAGCGTCGTCGCGTTCATGGCGGAGGCAAGCGGCAGTCCGGTACGGACCTGCTCGATCGGCTTCGACGTCGCCGGGCTGGACGAGAGTGCGTACGCAACGAAGATCGCCCGGCAGTTCGGCACGAACCATGCCTCGCGGATCGTCTCGCCTGACGATTTCGCTGCGATCGACCAGCTTGCAGGCATGTTCGACGAACCTTTCGCCGACGCCTCTGCCCTGCCGACCTGGCGAGTATGCCAATTGGCGCGCGAATCGGTCACGGTGGCGCTCTCCGGCGATGGCGCGGATGAAGCGCTTGGCGGTTACCGGCGCCACGTGTTCCAGGCCGGGGAAGACAAAGTGCGTGCGTTGCTGCCGCAATCCCTGCGTGGTCCGGTCTTCGGAGCGCTCGGAAGGGCCTACCCTAAGGCGGACTGGGCTCCGCGCCCGCTGCGGGCGAAGTCGACGCTGCTCTCGCTGGCGGGAGATTCCGCGCAAGGCTATGCGCGCTCGATGGCCGTCCTGCCGCCGGAGCTGCGCGATCGCCTCTATTCCGACGATTTCCGCCGCCTGCGCGGTGATTACCGCGCCGAGGATCCGTTGCTGGCCCTGATGCGAGACGCTCCGGCGCGTTCGGGCCTCGACCGTGCGCAATATGCCGACCTCAAGGTCTGGCTTCCGGGAGATATCCTCACCAAGGTCGACCGCACCAGCATGTCGGTAAGCCTTGAGGCGCGCGAGCCGCTGCTCGACCATCGCCTGATCGAATTCGCCGCCAGTCTGCCCGAGCGGATGCGTGTTCAGGGCGGGCAGGGCAAATGGCTGATGAAGCGGGCGATGCGCCGCTACTTGCCCGATGACGTGCTCTATCGTCCCAAGCAGGGCTTCGTGACGCCGATCGCGCAATGGTTTCGTGGGCCGCTTGCAGGCGCGGCGCGCGAGATCGCAGGCGGGGCAGCCCTGGCGCGAACCGGCTGGTTCGACCAGCGCCGCCTGCTGGGCCTCGTCGATGCGCATGTTGCGGGAACTTCGGACAATTCCCGAGTGCTTTGGCAGATGCTCATGCTTGACAAGGCGTTTACCTCGCTGGGTGTCAATTAATCCGGGCATCAACCGGGCTTTGCGGGCGGATTTAGCGATCCGGCCCGCTCGAACCATTAACTACACGGTTTCTTAGTACCTTTGCGTTAGCTCATGCCTACCAAAGCCTCTTTTGCAGGGCATGAATGAACAGAATCGGTCGCCATCACCGGTATTCAGAGCGGACGCTTTCCGCGCTGGTGGCTTGTGCCCGATACATCCTCACGATGCGGGCAGGGGGAAGACCATGACCGGCATCTGGGGGCAACTTCGCGGTTTCTGGAAAAGACCTCGCGTCCGGATCGTGTTCTGGGCGGCGCTGACCGGCCTGGCCATGGGCATCAGTGGCCTCGGTCTGCCGCTCGAGGACTACCTGCGCAACGTGCGCTGGATGTCCCGCACCCAGCCCGCAAGCGGCGCTATCACCATCGTCCTTCAGGACTCGCAGACGCTCATCCAACTCGGCGCCAACGATATCACGCATGGCAATGACGCTGACACGATCAACCAGTTGTTTGCTGCGGGTGCGAAGCGCGTCTTCTTTGATCGTTCGTTTTCGATGCCGGGTAATCCCATCGATGATGCCAAGTTCGTCGCGGCGCTGAAGGCTCATCATGGCAAAGTTGTGTTGGGCGCTGCAGTGGACAGCAACGGCCAGATGGGCAACTTCGCGGGGAAAATCCCGCTTCAGGCTTACCGCGACCATGCTGGTATGGCATCGGTTCTCGTTCGCCATCGACCACTCAATCAGAACGTTCAGCTTCCGTATGCTTCCGGAAGCCCCGCTGGTAAAATTCCGTCCCTCTCGGCGGCGATCGCTGGCATCGATGGTAAGACAGACGAATTGTTTTTCCCAGACTTCTCGATTGCGGTCAGTTCCTATCCTACGCTGAGCTACATCGATGTAATGCGAGGACGATTTGACCGTTCGCTTGTTCGCGGCAAGGATATCCTGGTCGTCCCAGCTGCAGTAACTTTTAACGATATCCATTCCATTCCTGGGCAGGATATCAATGCCCCAGGCGGCTATTTCCATGCGATCGGCGCTGACACGCTGAAGCTCGGCATTCCCCGTGAGTATGGCTGGTTCCCTGCTTACCTGCTGGTGCTCGTCGTCATCGCATCGGGTCTTGGCCGAGGCCGGGTGCTCGACATCTATCGATTTACGGGGCTGGTCGCGGTGGTGGGCGCCGTTCCGTTCCTGCTCGATTACGTTAACGTGCAAGTGGAAGTCATCCCGGCCTTCTCCGTGGCGCTGGTCGCCGTCATCCGCATGCGCAATCTCGACAGGGTCGAGGAGGCGGGCGAAACGAACACTGGTTCCGGCCTGCCCAGCGTTCAGGCCCTGCGCAATTCTCCTGATCTGTCCACGCGTGTTCTCGTCGCCCTGAAGATTCGGAACTACGGCGGAATTATCGGGAGCTTTGCGGAGCACGTCGAAGCGCAGCTTGCCAAGGAAATCGTTCGTCGCATTCGTATCAGTGACGAAAGCGTGTTGATCTATCACGAAGGCGGAATGTTCGTCTGGCTGTCTTCGATCCGCAGCACGTTCGACTTGTTCGAGAATCTCGAAGGCCTGCACCGGATCGTCCAGAACGGCATCCAGGTCGGCGGTATCGACATCGACTTGTCGTTCAACTGCGGCATCGACTCCGAGTTCGATCGTCCGCTCTCGGGCCGCGTCGCCAGCGCCATGCAGGCCGCGGAAGAGGCGGTGCGCAACGACGAGTTGGTTTATCAGCACGATGCCCGCAAGCACGAGGCTCAGTGGGAAATCTCCCTGCTGACGTCGCTCGACCGGGCCATCGATAATGGGGAGGTCTGGGTCGCCTATCAGCCCAAGCTCGATCTGCGATCAAACCGGATCAGCGGAGCGGAAGCGCTCGTTCGCTGGACGCACCCCGAACGAGGACCGATCAGCCCGGACAAGTTCATCCGGATTGCTGAGGAATTCCATCGGATCGAGCGCATCACCCGCTTTGTCATCAATGACGCGGTGCGAGTGGCTGTCGAACTGGAGCGTCACGGCTACGAGATGACGATGTCGGTGAATATCTCTGCTCAGCTTCTTCGCAATCCGGGACTGCCGGGAATGATTGCGGAGATTCTCGCCGCGCATGGTCTGTCACCCAACCGTCTGATCCTTGAGATCACGGAGACGGATCGCCTGGACCGCAGTTCCAAGACGTTCCAGATGCTGCAGCGTCTAGTCCAGTCCGGCCTTCGCCTGTCGATCGACGATTTTGGCACCGGCAACGCCACGATCGATTATCTGCGCTATCTGCCCGCCAGCGAGGTCAAGATCGACAAGACCTTCGTATCCTTGATGGAAAGCAACAAGGAAGATCTGCTTCTGGTGCAGTCGATCATCGAGATGGCTCATTCGCTCGACCGTGTCGTCGTGGCTGAAGGGGTCGAGACGGCCAAGGTTCTGGAGATGCTGACCGGGCTGCACTGTGACCTCGTTCAGGGGTATCACGTAAGCCGTCCTGTCCCATTCCGGGATTTCCTAGACTTCGTGTCCGGCAGGAGGGCACGACTGATTGGTTAAAAATTCCTTGATGCATCGTTAACTAACTATTATCCGTGAGGGCGGCCGCAGCGATGCGGTCGTTCACATGGGGAATGACGATGAACAAGGACATCTGGGGCGGTGGTTGGTGGGGCGGCGGTCTCTAATAGAGGCTTCTGCTGCACTAGTTTGGGTTGATTAATCCGAACCACTGCAAAAAACGAAGCGCTTTCCAGAAGAACTCCTGTCTTTTGGAAAGCGCTTTTTCTTTGTCTATTGTTTGTGTTTGTTTGTAATTTCTCGCGATGGGTGATTTTAACCCATTTAAGCGCCGCAATTCATCGGTTCTGAAAAGCTCTCGTCTTAAATTGACGATAGCGGCTCCGGGCAGGGGCACTGTAAATCGCTTCCCGATTCGGGACTCGTTAACGAGGTTAGCCTTCGCCGTGGCCCAGCGCGAGATAATCGGCACTCTGCATTTCATTGAGACGGCTGATCGTGCGGTCGAATTCGAAGCGACCGGTCCCGGATTCGTACAGCTCTTCTGGAGTAGCGTCGGCAGCCGCGATCAGCTTCACCTTGTTCTCGTAGAGAGCGTCGATAAGCGTCACGAAGCGCGCTGCCTCGTTGCGACGGTCCGGACCCATCTTCGGAATGCCGACGAGGATCACCGTGTGATAGGCACGCGCGATGGCGAGATAGTCGGCCGCGCCGCGGGCCTCGCCGCAAAGGCGTTTGAAGCTGAAGACTCCCACGCCCTTGAGGCTCTTGGGCACGTGAAGCATTCTTCCGCCGCCGACGTCGATGTCAGTGGAGGGCACATGTTCGCTATCTTCCGGCGGATAATCAGTGAGGCGGTAGAACGCTTCGCGCGCGGCTTCGGTGGCCGGTTCGCCCAGCGGGTGGTGCCAGGTCGCCATGCCGCCGAGGCGCTGCATGCGATAGTCGGTCGGACCGTTGAGCGTGAGCACGTCGAGCTCCTGTTCGATCAGTCCGATGAACGGCAGGAAATGCTCGCGGTTCAACCCATCCTTGTAGAGTTCGGAAGGAGCGCGGTTGGAGGTGGTCACGATGGTGACCCCCTCGTTCGTGATCAGGTGCGTGAACAACCGGCTCATGATCATCGCGTCGGCCGAGTTGTTGACGACCATCTCGTCGAAGGCGAGGCAGCGGACGTTGCGGGCAATAGCTGCGGCGACCGGTGGGATCGGGTCGCCGGTTTCCTTCTTGCGCTCGTCGCGCAGGAGCGCGTGGACTTCCAGCATGAAGGCGTGGAAGTGCACGCGGCGCTTGCCGGGAATGTCGAGCGTCTGGACGAACAGGTCCATCAGCATCGACTTGCCGCGCCCGACACCGCCCCACATGTAGACGCCGCGCGGCGCTGCAGCCTTCTTGCCCAGCAGCTTGCCGAACAGGCCGGTCGAGGACGACGACTTGTAGAATTCGCGCTGGAGGCGGTTCAGTCGCTCGGCGGCCGCTGCCTGTTCCGGATCGGAGCGCAGTTCGCCGGTCGCGACAAGCGCCTCGTAGCGTTCGAGCATCGCGCTCATTTGGACGCACTCGGCTTGCGGAGGGTGCCCATGAAGCTGGCGACGAGATGGTCGCCCTGCTCGACCGTGCCGCGCACGAAGACGAGACGGCGGGTTTCCTTCATGATCTCGGCCACGATGTCGAGCGGCTCGCCGATGCGGCCGGCACCGATGAACTGGTTGCTGAGTTCGAGCGTGACCGCACCGACGGCATCCTCGCCGAGTACGACGAACATTGTCGCGAACATGCCCACATCGATCAGGGCGAGGGTGACGCCGCCATGGACGGCGTCGAGGACGTTACTGTGCTGCAGGCCCGCTTCGACGAGACGAAGGCGAGCGCCGCGCTCACCCTCGCGGCGGACGATCATGCGACCAAGGCCCTGCGAATTGAACCGCGAGCCCTCGTTCAGCTTCCACGTGGACCACCCCGGAAATTCCGGGTCGGGCTCATGGATGAATACACCGTCCTGCGCCACGGGAAGTTACCGGTCTAAAGCCCGAAGGCTCAGACCTGCCGCTCGGCCTGCATCTTCTTGATTTCGGCGATGGCGCGCGCGGGCGAGAGGCCCTTGGGGCACACGTTCGCGCAGTTCATGATGGTGTGGCAGCGGTAGAGGCGGAAGGGATCTTCCAGCTCGTCAAGGCGCTCGCCGGTCATCTCGTCGCGGCTGTCGGCCAGCCAGCGGTAGGCCTGCAGCAGGATCGCCGGGCCGAGGAACTTGTCGGAGTTCCACCAGTAGCTCGGGCACGAGGTCGAGCAGCACGCGCACAGGATGCACTCGTAGAGGCCGTCCAGCTTCTCGCGCTGTTCGGGGCTCTGCAGGCGCTCCTTGCCCGACGGGGTGGTCGAGACGGTCTGCAGCCAGGGACGGATCGAGGCGTACTGCGCGTAGAAGTGCGTGAAATCGGGAACCAGGTCCTTGATCACGTCCATGTGCGGCAGCGGGGTGATGCGGATGTCACCCTTCAGGTCTTCGATCGCGGTGGTGCAGGCGAGGCCGTTCTTGCCGTTCATGTTCATCGCGCACGAACCGCAGATGCCTTCGCGGCACGAACGGCGGAACGTCAGCGAGGGGTCGATCTCGTTCTTGATCTTGATGATCGCGTCGAGGACCATCGGGCCGCACGCATCGAGGTCGATCTCGAACTGATCGTAGCGCGGGTTCTCGCCCGAGTCCGGGTCGTAGCGGTAGACGGTGAACTTCTTGACCTTGGTGGCGCCCTCAGCCTTGTGCACGTTGCCGCGCTTGCTGATCTTGCTGTTCGCCGGGAGGGTGAAGGTCGCCATGGTAGAATCCCCGTGATCTTGCAGTGCGGCATGAACCGCTTTGTGGTCCCCCTCTAGCGATTCGTCCGCGTAGGGCAAGAGGTGACTATGGTGAGGTGAGGGGTGGGATATCCGGAAATGCACCAATATCGGCGCTGCAGCGGGCCTTGCGGGCGCATGGCGCGCAAGGGCAGTTGCGAAAGTCGCGGGCGTCGAGGTTTACACGGTTTACACGGTCCAGGGAGAAAAGGTGTCACCTTCCACCGCCGGTGTGGCCCCGTTTCACGCAAATCCGCCATTCTTGCGCCGAGATGTGTAACCTTGTGTGTCACCTTAGGGCTTCGATGTGTCACCTTAGGTGTCACTTTACGATCCCGGGGTGTCACCTTGCAGGCCGGGCCTGTCACCTTGTGACGAAAGCCGCCAGCCGGAAAACGGTCCTTCGGACCGAAAAACAAAAGAGTGAGAACGCAGAAGGGCATGGACGGAAAAATACTCCGCCCATGCCCCTGTAGGAAAGTCCCTGTAGGAAAGCTGCGGTCAGTAGTTCGGCAGATGCGTGCCGAGGTGCTTTCCGGCGATGTAGCCGAAGGTCATGCCCGGACCGAGCGTGCCGCCTGCGCCTCCGTAGGCCTCGCCCAGCACCGCCGACATGGCGTTGCCCGCTGCGTAGAGGCCCTGTATCGGATTGCCGCTCCAGTCGAGGACCTGCGCATCGGCGTTGGTCTTCGGACCACCGGCGGTGCCGAGCGCCCCGGCTTCCATCTTCACCGCGAAAAATGGTCCCTGATCGATCACGCCGAGCGTGCGGTAAGGCGGTTCGAACTCCGCATCGCCCCACATGTAGAAGTTGTCGTAGGTGTTGTCGCCGCGGTTGAAGTCGTCGTCGTGGCCCTTGCGGACCAGATCGTTGAAGCGCGTCACCGTCGCCGCGAGCCCCTGCGGATCGATCCCGGCCTTTTCGGCGAGTTCCTCCAGCGTGTCGGCCTGCATCATGAACGAGGGCACGGGGCCGCCCGGGGGCGTGTTGAAGGTCTGGTACTTGCTGCGATAGCGCTGGTCGACGATCAGCCAGTACGGCAGGTTGGCGTAGGCGTGCGTACCTGCATCGAAGGCGTGGAGCGCCTTGCCCATGGCGTTGTAGTTGGCCGCCTCGTTCACGAAGCGCTTGCCCGCACGGTTGACGAGGATCGCGCCGGGGCGCGCGCGTTCGTCCGAACCGAGCAGATAATTGGGCTTGGCGGCGCGGTGCTGGGGCTGGAATTCCAGTACGCTCTGCTGCCAGAAGGCGTGCTGCATGTTGCCGAGCTGGGCGCCCGCCTCGATCGCCATGAGCAACCCGTCGCCCTCGTTCTCGGGCACGCTGACCGGGCCGGTGAGGGGGCCGCGCAGGAAGGTCTTTACCAGCGTCTCGTTCCACTCGAAACCGCCGGTGGCGATGACGACGCCGCGCCGGGCGCGCACGCGGTAGTCGCGGCCATTGGCGTCCTCGGCGACGACGCCGATCACGCGATCACCGTCCTTGACGAGCTTGCGCGCGCGCTTTTCGAACTCGACGGGAATGCCGCGATCGATCACCGCGAGGAACAGCGATCCCGCCAGTGCCTGACCCAGACCGCGATAATCGCCTGCCTCGCGCTCGGCGAGCGTCGCTTCGTCAAGCGTGCCGTTGATCGCTTCCATCAGGCTGCCGCGCACCGGGTAAGCCATCTTGGTCGGGTTCACGCGAGTGGACCACTTGCCGAGCCGCTCGAACGAGAAGGCATCGTTGTCGAGCGAGCGGCCGCCGTCGGGCTTGGCGCCGGGCATATAGGGCTGGTAATCGGGGAAATCGGCGTAGGCGTGGAAACGCACGGGCGTGTTGTCCGCCAGATAGCGGATCATCTCCGGCCCGGTTTCCATGAAGGCCATGAGCGTATCGGGATCGAGCGCCCCGGGCGCCAGCGAGTCGAGATAGGCGACGACGTCCTCGTCGTCCTCGGAGATACCTGCCTCGATCTGGTGGTGGTTGCCCGGAATCCACAGCATGCCGCCCGACATCGCGGTGGTACCGCCGACCATGCCGGTCTTCTCGAGGATCACCACGTCCTTCGCGCCGAAATCATGCGCGGCGATCGCTGCGGTCATGGCCGCGCCGCCCGATCCCAGTACGACCACGTCCGCCTCGAGATCCCAGTTCACGTCTTGTGTCATTCAGTCCGTCTCCCAGCAGGCCATCGGCTGCGGCAGGACCAGCGCAACGCCGCCGCCGCATGTTCTTTGCGTCGGCACTGTAGGTTTCGTCGGGGACTGGCAGCCACTCCGACATGTCATAGGGCAGGGCGGTTTGTGCATTCGAAAGTCGTCATCGCGAGCGCGGCGAAGCAATCCGGAGCGGTGAATGTTGCCCTGGATTGCGTTGCTGCGCTCGCGATGACGAAGTTGGGGATCGACTGCTCCCTCAACGCAAAGACGCCGCGCGTGACCTCTTGAGGGCGCGCGCGGCGTCTGCATTTTCAGGCCCTTGTTTCAGAGCCGTCGGCGATTACTCGCCGAAAGTGCGCTGCCACCAGCCACGGCGCGGTGCCGGAGCGGCATCGTCAGCCGACGCGGCTTCGGCGACTGCTTCGGGTTCGGCGACCGGCTCGGCGACCGGTGCCGGAGCGGCTTCGGCCTCGACGTCCGCCTTCTTGCGACGGGTGCGCTTGGGCTTTGCTGCAGCCTCTTCCGCAACCGGCTCGGGAGCCGGTGCCGGAGCGGCTTCGGCCTCGACGTCCGCCTTCTTGCGGCGGGTGCGCTTGGGCTTTGCAGGCGCTTCCTCGGCGACCGGTTCGGGCGCTGCGGGCGCTTCGACGACGGCTTCGGCTTCGACGTCCACCTTCTTGCGACGGGTACGCTTGGGCTTTGCCGGCGCTTCCTCGGCGACCGGTTCGGGCGCTGCGGGTGCTTCGACGACGGCTTCGGCCTCGACGTCCGCCTTCTTGCGGCGAGTGCGCTTGGGCTTTGCAGGCGCTTCCTCGGCGACCGGTTCGGCCGGGACGATCGGCTCGGCGCTGATGCCGCCATCGGCGACCGGCAGCGCGGCTTCTTCGGCAGCCAGTTCGAGGCCTTCGGCGCCGATCACGGCATCCTCGCCCTCGGCACCGTTCTCGGCCTCGCCTTCACCGCGACGACCGCGACGACGGCGACCACCGCGACGGCGGCGCTTCTTGGGTGCGTTGGTATCGTCACCCTCGGCCTCGGTGCCCTCGGCTTCGACGATGCTCTCGCCTTCGTCTTCGGCGTCGTCGCCTTCGTCCGAAGCGTCGGCAGCTTCGACCTCAGCGGTCTCGGCACCGTCCTCGCGGCGATCGCGGTTGCGGCCACGGCGGCGCTTGCGGCGCTTGCTGCGGCGGCCTTCACCGTCCTCGGACGCTTCGGTGCGCTCGGCAGCCTCTTCGGCTTCCAGCTCTTCGTCCTCGTACTCTTCCTCGACGAAGTCGTCCTCGACGTCCTCGGCGATGGGCTCGAAGCGGGGCACGAACTCGTTGCGCGGACCCGACGACATGACGCGCATCTTGGCGCCTTCGTTCTCACCCTCGGGGATGACTTCGACGGTTACGCCGTAGCGTTCCTCGATGTCGGCGAGGTCGGTGCGCTTGGCGTTGAGCATGTAGACCGCCGCCTCGGTGGAGGCGAACAGCGAGACCACGATGCCCTTGCCCTTGGCCGCCTCGTCCTCGATCAGACGCAGCGCCGAGAGACCGGCGGAGCTGGCGGTGCGGACGAGGCCGGTGCCGTCGCAGTGCGGGCACGAGCGGGTGGTCGCTTCGAGAACGCCGGTGCGCAGGCGCTGGCGGCTCATTTCCATCAGGCCGAAGCTGGAAATGCGGCCGACCTGAATGCGGGCGCGGTCGTTCTTTAGCGCTTCCTTCATCGCCTTCTCGACCTTGCGGACGTTGGAGCCGTACTCCATGTCGATGAAGTCGATCACGACGAGGCCGGCCATGTCGCGCAGGCGCAGCTGGCGGGCGATTTCGGCCGCGGCTTCGAGGTTGGTGGCAACCGCCGTCTGCTCGATCCCGTGCTCCTTGGTGGCGCGGCCCGAGTTGATGTCGATCGAAACCAGTGCCTCGGTCGGGTTGATGACGATGTAGCCGCCCGAACGCAGTTGCACGACGGGGTCGTACATCGCGGTCAGCTGGTCCTCGGCGCCGAAGCGCTGGAACAGCGGGACGGGATCGGCGTAAGGCTTAACCTTGCGGCCGTGGCTGGGCATCAGGAGCTTCATGAAGTCCTTGGCGGCGTGGTAGCCGGCCTCGCCCTCGACGATCACTTCCTCGATGTCGCGGTTGTAGATGTCGCGGATGGCGCGCTTGATGAGGTCGCTGTCCGAGTGGATCAGCGCCGGAGCGGCCGAGCGCATGGTCTGTTCGCGCAGCTCGTCCCACAGGCGGGCGAGGTAGTCGAAGTCGCGCTTGATCTCGGTCTTGGTGCGCTGGAGGCCCGCCGTGCGGACGATGCAGCCCATCGAGCGGGGCAGGTCCATTTCGGCGATGATCGACTTCAGGCGCTTGCGGTCCGAGGCCGAGCTGATCTTGCGGCTGATGCCGCCGCCGTGGCTCGAATTCGGCATGAGCACGCAGTAGCGGCCCGCGAGGCTAAGGTAGGTGGTGAGGGCCGCGCCCTTGTTGCCGCGCTCTTCCTTGACGACCTGGACGAGCAGCACCTGGCGGCGCTGGATGACGTCCTGGATCTTGTAGCGGCGGCGCAGCGCCATGCGCTTGGCGCGCAGGTCGTCGGCTTCCTTCGAGCGGCCCGAGGGACGGCCACCCTGGCGGCGACGGCCACGGCCGCGACGGTTATTGCCTTCGGACTCTTCGTCGCCGTGCTCGCCCTCGTGCTCGCCTTCGTCGTCGGCGTGGAACGGGTTCTCTACCGCGCCGTCCTCGATCGTGGCGACATGGTCCTTCTCGGACGTATCGACCTCGGTGAGGCCGCCATCGTCGTTGTAGTCGCCGTCTTCGTCCTCGTCGTCACCTTCGGTGGCGCGCAGGGCGGCTTCTTCCTCGGCATGGGCGGCTTCTTCCGCCAGCAGGGCCTCGCGGTCCTCCTTGGGGATCTGGTAGTAGTCCGGGTGGATTTCGCTGAAGGCGAGGAAGCCGTGGCGGTTGCCGCCGAAGTCCACGAACGCGGCCTGGAGCGAAGGCTCCACGCGCGTCACCTTCGCGAGGTAGATGTTACCCTTGATCTGCTTGCGTTCGGTCGACTCGAAGTCGAACTCTTCAATGCGGTTTCCCTTGACGACCGCCACCCGCGTTTCTTCCGGGTGGCGCGCATCGATCAGCATGCGGGTTGCCATTTGGTATTCTCCGTGCGCGTCGACGCCGGGCCGGATCAGCCTGGCGGATG
This sequence comes from Novosphingobium sp. HR1a, assembly GCF_015594425.1. Classification (NCBI taxonomy): domain Bacteria; kingdom Pseudomonadati; phylum Pseudomonadota; class Alphaproteobacteria; order Sphingomonadales; family Sphingomonadaceae; genus Novosphingobium; species Novosphingobium sp. HR1a. Next base: position 67,484 of record NZ_JABXWS010000036.1, on the reverse strand, counting down.
CGCGTATGTTCACTGTAGGCGAATGCGCCCCGCAGAATCACGACGCGGCCACTTGGGGCGGCGTTCCAAACTGAGGGGGCGAGTTTTGGCGCAATGGTGGAGCAATCCAGCGCTCCATGCGCGGCGAAAGTAGTGGCTGCCCCAGTAGCATGTGCGGCAGCATGTGCGTCTGCGAGCGAAGACACGCGCGGCGTATTAGAACGCGCGGAAAGTTGCGACCACGCCGCCCGCGCCCTTTCGGGCGTCGAATGGCAAGGCGGCAACTGGCTTCTCATGGCTCACTTCAACCTGATAAGGCACTCCGGAAAAAGGATTATTTCCGGCTCCCTGGACCGAGGCTTGCGTCTGGCTCTGCCGGTCCTGTCCGGCGCCATATGGTTATGGTATTGCCGGATTGCGAGGACCGACGCGCATTCCTCGCCTCGGTTCTGCTGGCCTAGCATTCATGACGCAAGACGGCAAGTTGCTTGGACCGTTGGAATTTGGCGGGCATCGGCCCGGGGCGGAGCGGCTGACCAGCCTGTGGGAAAGCGCGGGGGCGCAGGATTGCCCGCCCGCCAAACGCGGCTTAGTCCTTGGCGCAAATGTCGCGCACCTTGCAGTTGATCCTCGTCTTCATCGCGCCGCTGGCGGTGCTTGCCGCCGCGTTCGCGGTGAGCGGGGTATGGCCGGTGCGGGCCGGGGGCTACGACTACGTCATCCGCTTCGACCTGCCCGGGGTGAACGCGCCGATCGACCTGCCGCGCGTCGATGGGCCGCCCGACGCCAGCCGTCCGTTGGTGGTCATCGATCCGGGCCATGGCGGCTTCGATCCCGGCGCGGGGGCAGGAGCGCTGAAGGAAAAGGCCGTGGCGCTGCAGATCGCATTGGCGCTGCGCGAGAAGCTGCTGGCAAGCGGCGGCCTGCGCGTGGCCCTGACGCGCGACACCGACCGCTTCATCGCGCTCGCCGATCGCCCTGACATCGCCCGGCGGCTGAACGCGGACTTGTTCGTCTCGATCCATGCCGACAGCGCCGAGGCTGATTCGGCGCGCGGGGCAAGTGTCTATGTCCTCTCGGAAAAGGGATCGAGCCAGGCCGCCGAGCGGTTCGCCGAACGGGAGAACGGAGCCGACCGCGTGAATGGCGTCAAGCTGTCGAAGACGAGCGCGCAAGTGGGCGCGATCCTGCTCGACCTCTCGCAGCGCGGGGCGCAGGCGCGCTCCACCCAAGTCGCGACGCTGCTGCTGCGCGAACTGGGCGACGCGGGCGTTGGCATGCATCGCGACCGGCCGGAAGCCGCTGCGCTGGCGGTGCTGAAGGCGCCCGACATGCCCTCGATCCTGTTCGAGACTGGCTACATCAACAACCCCGACGACGCGCAGGCGCTGGGATCGAAGCAGGGGCAGCAGGTTCTGGCAGAGGCAGGCGCGAAGGCGATCCGCGCCTATTTCGCAAGGAACCCGGGTGGTTGAGCGGGCTGCACGCGTCGTCCCGGACTTGATCCGGGACCGGTGGCGGTGTTTGGGCGGCCGGACGCGGGCAGCTTCGTGGGCTGTTTACGGCCAGCGGTCCCGGATCACGTCCGGGACGACGAAGAGTTGCGACGAGAGTGGTTTCCTTGCGCCAAAACGCCGTGCTAGAGGGCGCACGCAATGACCGACGCGATTGATCCCGGCGAACAGCCGCCCGAAGACGCGACCTACCGCATCCGCCGCGATGGGCCGGGACGCCTTGCCGCTCTGCGCAGGGCATGGCACGAACGCAAGTGGATGCGCCGTTTCGGCTATCTGTGCATGGCAGGCTTTGCCGGCATCGCCGCGTTCTGGGTGTTCCTTGCCCACGACCTGCCGGACGCCAACAAGCTGCTGGAATACCAGCCGCCGCTGCCGACGATGGTGCGCGGGATGGACGGCGAGATCGTCTATTCTTACGCCCGCGAACGGCGCGTGCAGCTGCGCTTTGTCGATTTCCCCAGGCCGATGGTCAACGCCTTCCTCTCGGCCGAGGACCGCACGTTCTGGACGCACGGCGGCGTCGACGTCGGTGGTCTGGCGGGCGCGGTGGTGGATTATGTCACCAAGTACGGCTCGGGCGTACGCGCCAAGGGCGGTTCGACGATCACCCAGCAGGTCGCCAAGAACATCCTGATCGGCGACGAATATTCCGTGACGCGCAAGCTCAAGGAAATGATCGTCGCCCGCCGTATCGAGGGCGTGCTGACCAAGCAGCAGATCCTCGAACTCTACCTCAACGAGATTCCGCTCGGACGCCGTTCGTTCGGCGTGCAGGCGGCCTCGCGCGCCTATTTCGACAAGGACGTCGAGGACCTGTCGCTCAGCCAGAGCGCGTTCCTCGCGATCCTGCCGCGTGCGCCGGAAGTCTACGGCCGCAAGAAGAACGAGGACCGCGCGATCGAGCGTCGCAACTGGGTGCTCGACCAGATGGTGCGCAACGGCTGGGCCAGCGCGCAGGACGCCGCCGCCGCCAAGGCGGAGCCGCTCGGCCTCGTCACCCAGCGCACTAGCACGTACGAACCTTCGAACGGCTACTTCCTGGAGGAAGTTCGCCGCCGCCTGATCGGCAAGTACGGCGAAAAGGCCGAAGACGGTCCGAACAGCGTTTATGCGGGCGGTCTTTGGGTGCGCACTTCGCTCGATCCGCAGATGCAGGTCGCGGTGCGTGATGCGCTGCGCAAGGGGCTGCTGCTCTATCACGGCAATCGCGGCTTCGTGCGGCCGATCGCGCATCTGAGCGACCTCGAGAACTGGCAGAGCCAGCTCGTCGTCGCCAACAAGACGATCGACTACAAGGACTGGCGCGTCGGCGTCATTCTCGATGCCTCGGGCAGCACGGGGCGCATCGGCTTCTCCGACGGCAACGTTTCCACGCTGACCGGTATTTCCGACAAGGCCAAGGTCGGCGATCTGGTCGCGGCCCAGCCGGTAGGCGGCAGCACCTGGGCGCTTCGCGGCATTCCCGAGGTGTCCGGCGGCATGATCATCGAGCAGCCCGGTTCGGGCCGCATTCTTGCCATGCAGGGCGGCTTCGATTCCGGGATCGACAGCTTCAACCGCGCGACGCAGGCCGAACGCCAGCCCGGCTCGACCATCAAGCCCTTCGTCTACGCGACCGCGCTGCAGAACGGCATGACGCCCGCCACGCAGGTCCTCGACGGCACCTTCTGCGTGTTCCAGGGAGCAGGGCTGGGCAACAAGTGCTTCCGCAACTTCGGCGGTGCGGGCGGTTCGGGCAGCCATACGCTGCGCTGGGGCCTCGAACAGTCGCGCAACCTGATGACGGTGCGCATCGCCAACGACGTGGGCATGGCCAAGGTCACGCGCACGTTCCACAACATGGGCATCGGCGATTACCAGAAGTACCTGTCGTTCGCACTCGGCGCGGGCGAGACGACGGTGGGACGCATGATCAACGCCTATGCGGCGCTGGCCAACAACGGCGTGCAGTTCTCCGGTTCGGTGATCGACTACGTGCAGGACCGCAATGGCAAGGTGATCTGGCGGGCCGACAAGGGCACCTGCAACGCCTGCAACATGGCGCAATGGGACGGCAAGCCGATGCCGCGCATCCAGCGCGTCGGCAAGCAGGTGATGGACGCGCCGACGGCGTACCAGACCGTGCATATGCTCGAAGGCGTCGTCACCCGCGGCACGGCCGAGCGCCTGCGCGACCTCAAGCTGCCGATGTTCGGCAAGACCGGCACCACCAACGGCCCGACCGACGTGTGGTTCATGGGCGGCAACCAGGACTACGTGGGCGGCGTCTACATCGGCTATGATACGCCGCGTTCGCTGGGCGGTTACGCGCAGGGTGGCCGAATCGCTGCGCCGATATTCAAGGACGTGGTGCTGGCGACGCCGGGCCGCTGGTCGCACCAGCCGCTGGTGGCGCCGCAAGGCATCCGCATGGTCCGTATCGACCGCGTGACCGGCAAGCGCGTCATGGGCGTCGAGCCCACCGACGAGCCGAAAGCCTCGGTAATCTGGGAGGCCTTCAAGCCCGACACCGAACCGCGCCAGTACACAGCCGAGGACGAGTTCAGCCGCCGCCGCGACGCGCTGGTGGCCTCGATCCGCAGCGCCCGCGACGCGCGCGATGCGAATGCGGCGGCAGCGGCGGGTGACATGGGCAACTTTGCGGAAGAGCAGGGCGGGGTATACTGATCCCCGCCGGGGCCGGACTGCCGTAGTGCCGCCGGCCGAACAGGAGGGGAAGTCTATGAAGAGAATGGCGGGTATGCGCAGCCTCGCAGGCTGCGGTGTCATGGCCCTGATGCTGGCAACGGCGCCGGTGGCGTCCGGAGAGGCGGTTCCGGCGGCGCAGGAAACGAGCGCCGCGCCCGATGTCCGCCCGGACGTCGCGGCCTATCTCAAGGCGTTCTACGCCAAGCCCAACCCGCCTTTCACGCGCGAACTGCTGATTCAGATCCACAAGCTGCCGCCCGCCGCGCTGGCGGCGATGGCGCAGCAGGACCTGCCGATCGGGAACGTGACGACGAAGGACGTGACGATGCCCGGACCCGGCGGCGCGATGGCGCTGCGCCTGTTCGATCCGCGCCCCGAGCGCGGCCCCGGCCCCGTCGTGGTGTTCTATCACGGCGGCGGCTACGTGCTCGGCAGCATCGATACTCACGCCGGCCTTGCGGCGGAGATCGCGCGGCAACTGGACCTGCCGGTGGTGTCGGTCGAGTACCGCCTCGCGCCCGAGAACCCCTGGCCCGCCGCGCCTGACGACGGCGAGGCGGCGGCGCGCTGGGTGGCGGCCAACGGCAAGGCCTTCGGGCGCGCGTTTACCGGCCTTATCCTCAGCGGCGACAGCGCGGGCGGCAATCTTACGCTCGTCACTGCCGCGGCGCTGCGTGACAAGCCTGCGGCCGTGCCGGTGGTGATGCAGATCCCGATCTATCCGGCGACCGATTTCGGCAAGCTCTATCCCTCTTCGAAACTGTTCGCCGAGGGGTACATGCTCGACGCGAAGAGCATGGCGAGCTTTACCGAGCACTATGCGGCCGATCCCAAGAGTCCGCGCACCTCGCCGATCCTCGGTGATCTGGCGGGCCTGCCGCCGACGGTGCTGGTGACGGCGGGGCTCGATCCTCTGCGCGACCAGGGGCGTGCCTATGCCGCCAAACTGGTCGAGGCCGGGGTGCCGACCGCCTATTTCGAGGGCAAGGGTCTGATCCACGGCTTCGCGACGTTCCGCAAGGCGATCCCTTCGGCCCAGACCGACACGGCGGCGTTCCTCCATGTCGCCCGGGCGATGCTTGACGAGGCCGCGCCTCCAAAGAAATGACACGATCGTGTCAACATGACACCCCGTTTCCATGGAAACGGGAGTATCTGAGTCGCGTCATCCGCTGGTAGGACTGGTCGATGAGACCATCCGCCTGAACGGCCGCCTGCGCAGCGTCTTCGGCGAGGCGCGGGCGGGATGCGCGCTCAACGACAGCGAACACATGGTGCTCACCGCGGTGGTGGAGGCGCAAGACGCCCCCACCGTCGCGCAGATCGGCCGCTCGATGGGCCATGCGCGCCAGCTGGTGCAGCGCGCCGCCAATGCCCTGCGCGATGCCGGGCTGGTCGAGACGTTCGAAAATCCCGCACACAAGCGCGCCATGCTGCTGCGTCCGACCGCGAAGGGCGCTGCGCTCAAGCGTCAGATCGACGCGCGCGCCGATGCACTGGCCGCGCGGCTGATGCTCGATTCCGAGGAAGTCGCGGCCGCGACGGCCGCGCTGCGCGCGGTGCGCAGGCAGATAGAGGCGCATTTCCGCGCTCGCTGAGGAGAGGATGATGGACGCCGATCTCGACCGGCTGGCCCCAGTCGGGCCGCTGACCGAATGGCTGGACGCCTTCGTGCCCGAACTGGGCACGGGGCCGCTGCGCACCGCGGTACTCTCGGGGGGCACGTCGAACGTGGTGCTGACGATCGACCGGGGCGAGAAGCCGATGGTCATGCGCCGTCCACCCGCCGTGCCGCCGCCGGGAGCGGAGAAGGGTGTGCTGCGCGAGGCACGCATACTGACGGCACTCAAAGGCACTCAGGTGCCCCATCCGGTGTGTTACGGGTCCTGTTCCGACGACAGCGTGGTCGGCGCGCCGTTCTACGTCATGGAGAAAGTCGAGGGCTGGGCACCGAACTTGCGCGGCGAGAAGATTCACAACGAGCCGCCCTTCGATACGATGCCTTGCGAATACGGCATCCCCTTCGCCATCGTCGACGGGCTGATCGCGCTCGCCAACGTCGACCACGAGGCGATCGGGCTGGGGGACTACGGCAAGCCGGGCCGGTTCCTGGAACGGCAGGTCGATCGCTGGGCGGGCCAGCTGGCGTCCTACAAGGAGCGCTACGGCTACGAGGGCCGCATGCTCGAAGGCTATGCTGAAACCGAGGACTGGCTGCGGCACGCGCGGATGCCGGAGGAAGTGCGCGGGATCATCCACGGCGACGTCGGCACCCCCAACATGATGTTCCGCCACGGCCCTCCGGCGCGCCTTGCCGCGATGATCGACTGGGAGCTGTCCACCATCGGCGATCCGATGATCGACATGGGCTGGTTCACCGGCGGCATGCGCGACGAGGACGATCCGGACCGGGAGTTCCCGACCGCACTGAACAACCCGGCCAACTTCCCGACGAAGCAGGAACTGGCGCGCTATTACTGCGCGGGGACCGGGCGTGACATTCGCGACTTCGAATGGTTCTCGGTGCTCTCGAAATTCAAGTCCGGGTGCCTGCTCGAATACAAGGTGGCGCAGGCGGAGGCGGGGATATTGCCGAAGGAGACGGGGCGCTTCTTCGCGCGCATCGTCGAGCAGTGCTTCCGCGATACCGCCGCGCAAGTGGCGAGAATGCAGTAAATTCCTCCCCCGCCGGGGGAGGAATGGGAGAGAACGATGATCGATTTTTCGACGGACCCGGAATTCCAGGCCAGGCTCGACTGGATGGACCGTTTCGTGCGCGACGAGTGCGAGACGATGGATCTGCTGTTTCCCGAACAGGGCGCTCAGTTCGATCCCTCCTACGCGGCCGCCCGGCGGCACCTGAAGCCGCTGCAGGAGCAGGTGAAGGCGCAGGGGCTCTGGGCCTGCCATCTCGGCCCGCATCTTGGCGGTCCCGGCTACGGACAAGTCAAGCTGGCGCTGATGAACGAGATCATCGGCCGCTCCACCTGGGCGCCGACGGTGTTCGGCACAGCCGCGCCCGATACCGGCAATGCCGAAATCCTCGCCCTGTTCGGCACGGCGGAGCAGAAGCAGAAGTACCTCGGCCCGTTGATGGCCGGCGAGATCGTCTCGTGCTTCTCGATGACCGAGCCGCAGGGCGGTGCCGACCCCGACGTCTTCACATGCCGCGCCGTGCAGGAGGGCGACGAATGGGTGATCGAGGGCGAGAAGTGGTTCTCCTCCAACGCCCGGTTCGCCAGCTTCCTGCTGGTCATCGCCGTCACCGATCCGGACGCCCCGCTGACCGAGCGGATGAGCATGTTCGTCGTTCCCGCCGACACGCCGGGGATCGAGATCCTGCGTAACGTCGCCATCGCCGGGGACTTCGATCCCGAGAACGGGCATCACGCGCACATCCGCTACAACCGGGTCCGGGTGCCGCTCGATCATATGCTCGGGGGACGGGGCGAGGGGTTCAAGGTGGCGCAGGCGCGGCTGGGCGGGGGGCGCATCCACCATGCCATGCGCACGGTGGGCATGTGCAACCGCGCGCTCGATATGATGCTGGAACGCGCCGTCTCGCGCCGGACCAAGGGCGCGATGCTCGGCGATCACCAACTGGTGCAGGCCAAGATCGCCGATTCGGTGATCGAACTGGAGCAGTTCCGCCTGCTGGTGCTCAAGACCGCATGGCTGATCGACGAGATCGAGGCGGGCCGCCTGAAGCACGGCGCGGCGCGCAAGCACATCGGCATGTGCAAGGTGGCGATGGCCTCGGTCTATGCGAACGTCGTCGGGCGGGCGCTGGAGGTGCATGGGTCGCTGGGCATCTCGCTCGATATGCCGCTGGCCAAATGGTACGGCGGTAACATGGCGCTGGCCTTCGCCGATGGGCCGACCGACGCGCACCGCTCGCAACTGGCGCGCGCCTATCTCAAGCGGGTGCGGCCGGCGGAAGGGATGTTTCCGACCGAGCATATCCCGACGCGCACCGCGAAGGCGCTGGAGCGCTACCCGAACGCGAGAGATGCCTGAGATGGACCCGCTGTTCGACTTCACCGGCAAGGTCGCGCTCGTCACCGGCGGGTCGCGCGGGCTGGGCTACCAGATGGTCCGCGCTTTCGCCGAGCGCGGCGCCGACGTCATCGTCGCCAGCCGCAAACTGGAAGCCTGCGAGGCGGTCCGCGAGGAAATGCGCGGTCTTGGCCGCAAGGCGATGGCGATCAGCGCTCACGTCGGCCGCTGGGACGAATGCGAGCGGCTGGTCGAGGAGGCCTACGCCGCTTTCGGGGCTGTGGATATCCTTGTGAACAATGCGGGGATGAGTCCGCGCATGCCCAGCCACGAAGTCAGCGAGAAGTTGTTCGATTCCGTCCTCAACCTCAATTTCAAGGGGCCGTTCCGCCTTTCGACACTGGTGGGCAAGCGCATGTTCGACCGCGCCGAGGCAGGAGGGCCGGGCGGTTGCATCATCAACGTGACCTCCTCGGGCTCGATGATGCCGCTACCGCAGGTGGTGACATACGGCTCGTCCAAGGCCGCGCTCAATGCGATGAGCCGCTCGCTGGCGTGGGAATATGCGCCGCACGTGCGGGTCAACACGCTCTCGCCGGGCGCATTCCGCACCGATATTGTCGAGGCATGGCCCGACAAGGGGCAGGGGCCGATCCCGATCCCGCGCGGGCATGCGGCGAACCCGGAGGAGATCGTCACCGCCGCGCTGTTCCTGGCCAGCCCTGCCTCGGTCAACGTGACGGGCTCGATCGTGCGCTGCGACGGGGGGCAGCATTGAGCCTGCGCGCGGTCATCGGCCGCGCCTTCGGGCCGCCGGAGAGCTATGTCCTCGAAGCGTTCGATCCCGGCGCTTCCGGCGAGGGTCAGGTGCGCGTCGGCATCAAGGCCGCTGGTGTGTCCTATGTCGATGTGCTCACCGCGATGGGGCATTACCAGTTCAAGCCGCCACTGCCCTTCATCCCCGGAAGCGAGGCGGCGGGCGTGGTCGAGGCGGTGGGGCCGGGCGTGACGCACCTCGCCCCCGGCGACCGCGTGTTCTGCGGCGGGCTCGGCGGGTTGTTCGCCGAGGCCAACCTGTTCAAGGCAGCGAACATGGTCAAAGTGCCCGAAGCGATGAGCTTCGAGCAGGCCGCCGTCTTCGCGGTGAACTACCAGACCGCCTACTACGCGCTGGCCGATCGCGGGCGCGCGAAGCCGGGCGAGACGCTTCTGGTGCTCGGTGCGGCGGGCGGGACCGGATACGCGGCGATCCAGGTCGGCAGGCATCTTGGCCTGCACGTCATCGCCTCGGCATCCAGTCCGGAGAAGCAGGCGGCGGCACTGGCGGGCGGGGCGCATGCGGTCGTCACCACCGGCGCCGAAGACTGGCGCGAGCAGGTCATCGCGGCGAACGACGGCAAGCCCGTCGACATCGTCTTCGATCCCGTGGGCGGCGAGGCGAGCGAGCCCGCATTCCGCAACCTGGGATATGACGGCCGTCACCTCGTCATCGGTTTCACCGCCGGGATCGCGGCACTGCGCACCAACCTGCCGCTGCTGAAGTCCGCCAGCCTCATCGGCGTGCAGATGCGTGACCATGCTCTGCGGCGCCCGGCCGAAGCCGAGGCGATGCGGCGAAAGGTGATAGAACTGGCGGGCGAGGGCGCGTTCTCTCCCGCGATTGCCGAGAGGTATCCGCTGAAGGACTACGCCGCCGCCATGAACGCGGCATTTTCAGGCAAGGCTGCGGGCCGCGTGGTGCTGGTGATGGAGTGAAACCCGCGCCGCCAGGCTCTCTCCGAACAAACGCCCTGGCGATCGTTCGGAGCGCAAGGCGGTGGGCGCGATCTCGATCATTCGCCAGCGTTCGGCGGCGAACCTGTTCTTCCGCCGTTCGCGCCAGCATATTCGCGAGGACGAGACCGACCTGTCTATCCTGTGGTTCGTGAAGCGCGGAGAGCTTGCCGTCTCCAATCAGTGCGGCGGTGAGGTGGCGCGGGCCGGGGACTTCATCATCACCCGCTCGATGTCGCCGTTCTTCATGGAATGCCGCACCGGCGGCGACGGAATGCACGAAGTCCTCCACGTCACCGTGCCCACGCACATCCTTCGCGGGTTCGTGCGGCAGGACTTCAGCACCGGCCTGTTCATGGCGATGGAGCGGGCCGAACTCGCCCTTGCCGAGACGCTGCTGAGCGAAGTCTTCGCCGACTATCCCGCGCAGTATTCGGCGGCGAGCAGCCTGCTCCAGTAAGATCGCTCCGGCGAAAGCGCGGGGGAGCGATGCTTTCGGACGCCGGATAGTGCCTGCTTGCGTCGTCGCCGGGGCTGATTGATCCTCGATGACGAGGAAATCGGAAAAAAAGGACTGCCCATGAAGATGAAGCTCGTCGCGCTCACCCGCCCACAGCCCGGTCGCGAGGCCGAGTATCACGAATGGTACGATACCAGACACCTGCCGGAACTGGTCAACACGTTCGGCATGGCGGGTGCCCAGCGCTACAAGCTCGCGGCGCGGCTGATGGGCGAGGACCCCAACGAATTCCTTGCGATCTATGACGTGGAAGCCGACGACCCGATGGCCTTTCTTGCCGCCATCGGCGCGGCCTCGAAGTCGGGCGAACTGACGCAGAGCGACGCGCAGGACTTCGGCACCTGCTACACTGCGCTGTTCACCGAGCACGGCGATCGGGTGGTGCCCGGGTAATCGCTGGCATAGCGGCACGCTACGTCATAAAGGGTCTCCCGGGGCATGTTTTTCGGGGGAAGTTATGCACTTGCGCGGGTGGCTGGCCATTGCGGGCCTGACGATGTCAAGCAATCTGGCGGCCCAAGCTGTATTGCCAGACGGGCCGTCGATAGACCGTATCGCGCAAGTCGAAACTTATACCGCGCCTCTGCAGCCGGGCATGTTCGCGGACGAAAAGCACGTACTGCCGTTACTCTTCATGCTGCGATTTCCGGTATTTCCGGACACCCCGGCAACATTGCCCATGCTGATCGAGCATGGCGATGCGCAGGCCCTGACCGAAGGGACAGCCGTTCCGGGCCTCTATCACAGGGTCTTCGCCGACCGTGTCGAACTGCACTGGCTGGCGTCTGTGGACCGCAAGGCGCAATCGGCTTCGCTGTGCCGCCTGACGGTACGCCCTGATCGGCTGGAGCGCGGCGCGGGGATCGTTCCCTCGCAATTGATCCGCTACGTGCCGGGTCCGGACTGCGCCTTTGCGAAGGGCAAGCTGCCCTTGGCCCTGGTGCGGCCATACCCGGGCAGGGAGCGGGTGCTGCCGCCCGCGAAAGTCCATGCGACGCGCGCGTTTTCCGGCTGGAAGGTGTCGGTTGTCTCCGCTGCCAGGGGCGCACCGCCCGTCAATGCCTTCGTCGAGAAGGCCTGGGGCGGGGACGATGCGCCGCTGGCGCTCAACGTCGATGCCGGGGACATCGATAATGCGACCGGCCTGCGCGGCGCCTACTGGGAGTTCGGGGTGCCTTACGATCCGCGCGTCGGGGCGGTGCTTCGTTTCACTCGGCCCGACATGATCAAGCTCTATCAGGATGACGCCTATCGCCTCGCAGCCTGCCGCTTCACCGCGGCGTCCAAGGGCCGCGATGCCTCCGCCGGGCTGCCGCAGTTGCCCGAAGCATTCGCATGGTGCGCGAAACAGGTGCTTGCCACAGGAAAGACCGTGCCCGATTTCCCGCGACCGGCGCCGCCTCCACCGCCGATGCCGCCAAGACCGGCTCCTGCGCCCGCGAAGTGAACGCCGTCAGCGGCCCACGAACTTCGGGGCGCGTTTTTCCTTGAGGGCCTGAATGCCCTCCAGATGATCCATGCTGCGGACCGAGACGCTTTCGTAGGCGATCCCGGCGTCCATCAGTGCCGTCGCCAGCCGCTTGAGTTCGAGGTTGGTGAGGATCTTGGTCGCCCGGATTGCCACCGTCGCGCCTGCCAGCAGCTTCGCGCAGAACGCATCCACCCTGGCGTCGAGTTCATCTGCCGGGACGCAATGGTTGATCAGCCCGATCTCCGCCGCCTTGCCGGCGGTAAGGAGGTCGCCGGTCAGCAGGTATTCCTTCGCCCGCGTCAGGCCGATGCGCTGCGCCCAGATCACCGCGCCGCCGTCCCCCGCGACAAGGCCGAGGCCGACGTGCGGGTCGCCGATCTTCGCGCCTTCGGCGGCGAAGATCACGTCGCACAGCAGCGCCAGCGTCGCGCCGAGGCCGACCGCGTGGCCGTTCATCCGGCACACCACGGGCTTGTCGATGTCGAGCAGGGTGGAGACGATGCGCTTGGCCACGCGCGTCTCGTGGTCGAAGAGGTGCGGGTTGCGCGCATTGTTCTCGATGTGGTCGAGGTCACCGCCCGCCGAGAAGGCGCGGCCCGCGCCGGTCAGCACGACGACGTCCGATCCGGTATCGACCTGTGCGAACCACATCGCCTCGGCCAGATCGTCGTGAAGCTGGAGGTTCACCGCGTTCAGCGCCTCGGGCCGGTTGAGCGTGATGCGCAGCAGCCGTCCTTCGCGGGCCATATCGATCGTGGCCAACTGCGGCAGCGCGGGCGCGGTATCGGTCATTTCGGCAGGTCTCCTCTTCCCTCCAGCGTCATAGGCCGGGCGGTATCGAGGGCCATGCGAAAACGCGATTTTGCCCAAACCTTTCGCTCCGGCGAAACCTTTGCCCCTCGCGTTGCCAAAGCGGGCGAAGTTCGATCTACCGGGCTGAACGCATGCGCAGCAGCGCGGCTAGGCGGAGAGGTTACGGCACGATGACGCAGTTCGACGAGACTTTCGACTGGGTGGTCGTAGGAAGTGGCGCAGGCTCGATGGCTTCGGCGCTCTTGATGAAGCAGGCGGGCAAGACCGTCGTGATCCTCGAGAAGGCGCAGTGGATCGGCGGCACCACGGCGAAGTCCGGCGGGGTCATGTGGATACCCGGCAACCGCTTCATGGCCCCCGGCGAGGACAGTCTGGAACGCGCTTGCCAGTACCTCGACGCGGTGGTGCCCGACGATGCGGAATCCCCCGGCACCAGCCCTGCGCGCCGCCGCACTTATGCGGTCGAAGCGCCGAAGATGCTGGACTTCATCGTTTCGCAGGGGGTCAGGATGGAGCGCGGCTCCCGCTTCTGGCCCGACTACTACGATGAACTCCCCGGCGGTATGAAGACCAGCCGCACCGTTACGGCTTTGCCCTTCGACAAGAATGAGCTGGGCAAGGAATGGGCGGGCAAGCTGCGTCAGGGCTTCGCCGAAGTGCCGGTCAAGCTGGACGATGCGATGAAGCTGCCCTTCGCGAAGCATTCGTGGGCGATCAAGCGGCTGATCGTCGGGATCGGGTTCAAGATCATCCTCGGCAAACTGACCGGCAAGCATTGGGTCACCGCCGGCGCGGCCTTGCAGGGGCGCATGCTCAAGGCGGTTCTGGACAATCAGGCGGCGGATATCCGCGTTAATTCGCCCGTCAGCGAAGTCATCATGGAAGGCGAAAAGGCCGTCGGCGTCGTCACCGAGAAGGACGGCAGGCCTTGGCGCATCGGTGCGCGGCTGGGCATCCTGATGAACGCGGGCGGGTTCTCGATGAACCAGGCGATGCGTGACACCTACATGCCGGGCACGCAGTCGAAGTGGTCCAACGGCATCGAGACCGACACCGGCGACATGCACCGCGAACTCGCCGCGAAGGGGGCCGCGCTGGCGCAGATGGACCAGATGGTCGGTTTCCAGATGACCGATGCGCCCGGTTGGGACACCGACTACGTCAAGCCGGGCACCCAGAGCACCACCGCCAAGCCGCATGCGATCCAGGTCGACCAGTCGGGCCTGCGCTACATGAACGAGGGCGGCTCCTACGAGGCGTTCTGCGAGACCATGCTGGTGCGCAACCGCACCGTGCCCGCAGTGCCGAGCTGGGCGATCCTCGACCAGCAGTACATGGACGAATATGCCGTCGCCGGTAAGGGCACCGCGAAGAAGAACATGGCCAAGTGGCTCGCCTCGGGCTGGATGCGCAAGGCGGATACGGTTGGCGAACTGGCCGGGATCATCGGCGTCCCTCCCGGCGCTCTGGAAACCACGGTCGCGCGCTGGAACGGCTTCGTGCGCGGCGGCCGCGACGAGGATTTCCAGCGCGGCGAGCGGGCCTACGACAACTTCCTCGGCGATCCGTTCTTCAAGGACGGCCCGAACCAGACGATGGGGATGATCGACAAGGCGCCGTTCTATGCTTTCCCGGTCTATCCCGGCGACGTCGGGACTTACGGCGGCGTCGTGTGTGACTGCGATTCGCGAGTGCTGCGCGAGGACGGCTCGGCGATCGAGGGGCTCTATGCCTGCGGCGTCACCACCGCCTCGCCGATGGGCCGCGTCTATCCCGGTGCCGGCGCGAGTGTCGGCCCGTCGATGACCTTCGGCTGGATCGCGGCCAAGCACGCGGCCGGCCTCGGCAACCAGGTGTTCTGAAACGCAGATACCGCAGGGGCGGTTCGCCCGTCCTTGCCAGCGGGGCCTGCCCTGAACCAATGTTCAGCCATCCCAGCAGCCACGAGCTGTCCGAGAGAGGAATCATGAGCGAAACGCCAACCAACCGGGCCATCCCCGACGCCGCCACACAGGTCGACATCTACCGTCGAATGATCCGCATCGAGCGCAACGACGACCTCACCCGTCAGCAGATCCGCCGCGGCCGCATCACCGCGCCATATTATTCGGCGCGCGGGCAAGAGTGCATTCCCTCGGCGATCTCGGTGCTGCTCAACAATGACGACAAGATCTGCACGATCTATCGCGGCATCCACGACATGGTCGCCAAGGACATGCCGCTGCGGCCCCTGTGGGCAGAAATCTGCGGCCGCGTCGACGGCACCTGCAAGGGCAAGGGCGGCCCGATGCACCTCACTCACCCGGAGACCGGCGTCATGGTGACGACGGGCATCGTCGGCTCCTCGATGCCGATCGCCAACGGCTTCGGTTGGGCGGCGCTGCTCGACGGCACGAAGCAGGTCACCGTCGCCTACTTCGGTGATGGCGCCAGCAACATCGGCGCCTTCCACGAGGCGCTGAACCTCGCCTCGGTGTGGAAGCTGCCGGTGATCTTCGTGTGCCAGAACAATGGCTTTGCCGAGCACACCCGCTACGAGAACGGCACCTCGGTGGACTTCATCGCCAAGCGCGCGGCCGGTTACGGTATGCCGGGCTACACGGTGGACGGCAACGATCCGCTCGACGTCTATGCCCATGCCCACGCCGCCATCGAGCGCGCCCGCGCCGGTGAAGGGCCGACCTTGCTGGAGTGCAAGACCTTCCGCTTCATGGGCCACGTCTTCGGCGACAACGACGCCTACATGACCAAGGAAGAAAAGGCCGCCGCGATCGAGGCCGATCCGCTGCCGCGCTTCCGCCAAAAGCTGATCGACGACGGTGTCGCCAGTGCCGAGCAGCTCGACGAACTCACCGCGAAGATCGAGGCCGAGGTCAACGACGCCATCGACTACGCAATGGCCTGTGAATTCCCGTCCGACGACGAACTGCGCCGCGACGTCTTTGCCGAGGAGATTCCGGCATGAGCACTGAAACTCTCGAAGCCCCCGTCGTCGAGACGGTGAAGATGAACGGCCTGCAGGCCATCAACGCCGCGCTGAGCGAGGCGATGGAAGCCGATCCCAAGGTTCTCGTTCTGGGCGAGGATATCGCTGACAACGAGGGCGGCGGTGTCTGCGGCGTGACGCGCGGGCTGTCGACGAAGTTCGGCACCAGCCGCGTGCGCTCCACCCCGATCTCTGAACAGGCGATCATGGGCGCGGCGATCGGCGTGGCCATGGCCGGCTACAAGCCGGTGGCCGAGATCATGCTGATGAACTTCACGACCGTCGCCATGGACATGATCGTGAACCACGCGGCCAAGCTGCGCTTCATGTCCGGCGGCCAGAGCCAGGTGCCGCTGGTGATCCGCACCATGACCGGCGGCGGCAACCAGACCGCCGGGCAGCACGCCGACTTCTACGAGGCGTGGTTCGCGCATACCGCGGGCATCAAGGTGGTGATCCCCTGGACCCCGGGCGACATGAAGGGCCTCTATCTCTCGGCGATCCAGGACCCCGATCCGGTCATCATCATCGAAAGCGTCAAGACCCTGTTCGTGCCGATGGACACGCCGGTCAACCAGGGCCCGATCCCGCTGGGCAAGGCCAACGTGGTCGTACCGGGCAGCGACCTCACCATCGTCTCCTACGGGCAGATGATGTTCACGGTGATGCAGGCGGTCGAGGAACTGGCGGCGGCGGGCGTCTCGGTCGAAGTGGTCGACCTGCGCACGATCTCGCCGTGGGACAAGGAAACGGTGCTGGCCTCGGCCGAAAAGACCGGACGCCTGTTGGTGGTCCACGAAGCGGGCCGCAACTTCGGTCCTGGCGCGGAGATCGCCGCGACCGCGCAGGAAGTGCTGTTCGGCAAGCTCAAGGCGCCGGTCGGTCGCCTCGGCGCGCCGTATTGCGCGGTGCCCTTCGCGAAGAAGCTGGAGGATGCCTATCTCGTGCAGCCGCCCGAGATCGTCGCGGAGGTCAAGCGGCTGATGGCGATCTGATACCCACCCCGTCCGGCTAGTTCGCTGCGCTCTCAAGCCTACCGGCCCTCCCGCACGCGGGAGGGCGAAGCGGTGGCCTTTCATTCCCCTCCCGCGTGCGGGAGGGGGCAGGGGTGGGCCTTACTCAACCCAGCACCGCCTGCTCGCGCTTCTCGGGCCGGATGTAGATCGAGGTGATCTTCGGCGAGAGCGCTTTCATCCGCGTCTCCAAGTTTTCGATCAGCGTTTCCGCCTCGCCCATCGGCAGGTTGTCGGCAAAGTCCGCGCTGATCGCCACGAACACCGCGTCCGGTCCTGTGTGGACGGTGCGCACATGGTTGACCGAGGTGATGTGCGGGTTGCCTTCCATCACCCCGCGCAGCCCGGCAATCAGTGCCGGGTCGGCGGCCTCTCCGATCAGCAGGCCCTTGGACTCGCGCGCCAGCAGCACTGCGACGGCCGCCAGCACCAGGCCGATCAGAACCGATGCCGCGCCGTCGAGCCTCGGCTCTGCGAAGTGGCCGCTAGCCCAGATGCCGAGCGCTGCGATGACGAGGCCGATCAGCGCTGCGCTGTCCTCGAACAGGACGATGAAGCCCGGCGGGTCCTTGGAGCGGCGGATTGCCTGCCACCAGCTCTGCCCGGCGCGGCCCGCGTTGAACTCCTTCACCGCGATGGCCCAGGATGCGCCCTCCATGAGGAAGGCGACGCCCAGCACGATGTAGCTGAGGGTCGGGTCCTCGACCGCGCGGGGCTCGCGGATATGGGCGATGCCCTCGTAGATCGAAATACCCGCGCCGCCCGCGAAGATCAGGATCGCGACGACGAAGGCCCAGAAGTACAGCTCGCGCCCGTAGCCGAAGGGATGGGCTGCGTCGGCTGCGCGCTTGCCCTGGTTCTGGCCGTAGAGCAGCAGGATCTGGTTACCGCTGTCAACCAGCGAATGGACACCCTCGGTCGCCATGGCGGAAGAGCCGCCGATACCTGCCGCCACGAACTTGGCGACGGCGATGCCCATGTTCGCCGCCAGCGCGCCGTAGAGGACTATGTTGTCGCGGATGTGTCCGGAAGTCTTGGCCATGCCCGGCACAACGAGCGGCGGGGCAGGGCGTTGCTTACCGTCGTCCCGGACTTGATCCGGGACCGCTGCCCGTGAACAGCCTACCCGTCGCTTAGACACCTTGCCGCATGAACTGCGCCTAAAGACAGCCACCGGTCCCGGATCAAGTCCAGGACGACGAATTGCTCCGGCCGATCTGTCAGCCCAGCGCCTCTCGCCCCGTCCGCTCGTTCCACAGGTCTGGCGATCCGCAAAGCTGCAGGTTCAGCATCGCGCGTTTCATGAAGCGGTGGATCGGGTGTTCCTCGGTCAGGCCGATGCCGCCGTGAAGCTGGATCGCCTCTTCGGTGACGAATGCGAAGGCCTCGGCCGCCAGCGTCTTCGCCGCGGCGCACTGGACGAGGGTTGCGGCATCGTCGCGCACCCGGTTCCACAGGAGCGCCTCGGCCACGGCAATGCGCGCCTTCATATCGGCGGCGCGGTGCTTGAGAGCCTGGAACATGGCGATGGGCCGGTCGAACTGGCGGCGCATCTTCATGTATTCGATGGTGAGTTCCAATGCGGCATTCGCGGCACCGAGGCAGTCGGCGGCGACGGCAAGGTGCGCTTCGGGCGCCAGCGCGTCGTGCAGCGCTGCAGCGCCGTCCGCATCGGTGAGCATGAGTGCCGGATCGGGCGCGTATCCATCAAGAACGATGTCGAACAGGCGCCGGCTGGGGTCCCAGATCGCGCGCTCCACGATAGAAACACCCGGCGCATCGGTCGGCACGAGGGCATAGCCGCCCGGCAGCTTCGCAACGACCGCCACCGCCATGTCCGCATCGAACACACCGCCGACTACGCCCGAAAGCGTACCATTCGGTGCCGCCTCCAGCTTCGCGGGGAGCAGGTGCAGGGGGGCGTATTCGCCCCCCGCCAGCCGTTCCAGCCACTCGACCCGCGCCGCAATCTCGCTCGCCAGCACGGCCTGCAGGCCCAATTGCGCCGGGATCAGCGGCGTCGTCGCCAGCACGCGGCCCATCTCGAAATGGATCGCGGCGGAAGCCTCTCGATCAAGGCCGAGGCCGCCGTCTTCCTCGGGCAGGCGCACCATCAGCCAGCCCATCTCCGCCACCAGCCGCCAGCTTTCATCGCGGCCGGGGGAGAGTGCGTCGGCGGGGAACGCCTTCTGCGCGGCGTCGGTCAGTTCGTTCAGTTCGATCATGTCAGGCCACCCAGGCTTTCGGCTCGCGCGGCATGTCGAGCATGCGCTCGGCGATGATATTACGCTGCACTTCCTCGCTGCCCCCGGCGATGGTCCAGGCGTAGGAGTTCATGAAGTCCGCCATCCAGTTGCCGGTATTGAGGTCGCCGAAGGTGATCGGCGCTACGTATTGCTCCGCGATGCCGCCAAGGCGCAGGCCCAGCTTCGCATAGGCCCTGAGCGCGCGGCTGTAGCTGTTCTTGATGATGGAGGCGTCGCCAATGCGCTCGATGCCCTTGATCCGGTTGTCCAGGAACTGGTCGGCGACGGCGCACACGGCGTCCACTTGCGTCACCAGTTCGCCGAAATCCCGCAGCACTCCGCGATCGTCCTCGTGTCCGTGCTCGCGGATCAGCGAGGCCACGCGCGACAGGGCGCCGCGCATGCGGTAGGACAACTCCATCAGCGTCAGCCCGCGCTCGGAAGCGAGCGTCGCCTGCGCCACGGCCCAGCCCTTGCCCTCATCGCCGACGCGCTCGGAGACGGGGATTTCCACATTGTCGAGGAAGATCTCGGCGAATTCCTCGTCGCCCTGGATCTGGTGGATCGGGCGGACAGAGACGCCGGGTGCCTTCATGTCCATCAGCAGGTACGTGATGCCCGCCTGCTTGGGGCCGTCCGAGGAGGTGCGCACCAGCAGCAGGCACCGTTGCGCGAACTGCGCCATCGTCGACCAGACCTTCTGGCCGTTGACGACGTAGACGTCGCCCTTGCGCTCCGCCCTGGTCTTGATGGCGGCGAGGTCTGATCCGGCGCCGGGCTCGGAGAAGCCCTGGCACCATGTCTCGCCCTCGAGGATGCGCGGGAGGTAGCGGTCCTGCTGCTCCCGGGTCGCACATTCGTGCAACGTTGCGAAGGCATGGTACGTCGAGACGAAGGAGAGCAGCAGGCGCGGACAGTCTGCCTTCGCCAGTTCCTCGTAGATCACTTTCTGCTCGGCCAGGCTGCGGCCGCCGCCGGGGAACGTGGCAGGCCAGTGCGGGATGGCGTAGCCTGCCGAAACCAGCCGCGTAAACCAGTCGCGCTGGGTGCGGACGAAGTCGTCCTGCGTGCGGCTCGCGTCGCGCCAGCCGGTCGGCGCCTCGGCGGCTAGGAAGGCGCGCACTTCGCGGCGCAGCGCTTCGAGATCGGGCGTATCGGTCATGGAGACCGTCCAAGCACGGGGCACGGCGGCGCGTCCATAAGGGGCGGTACGCGCGGGCGATATCGGGAGGTTAGACCGCCACCTCGATCACGTCGCCCTCGATCCGCACTTCATAAGTATCGATCGGCATCGAGGCGGGCGGGTTTATCGGCTTGCCGGTTTCCAGATCGAAACGCGCGCCGTGAACCGGGCAGGAAATCCACCCCGCGCGCACGCGGCCGCATTCAAGCGTTTCGTAGGCGTGGCTGCACAAGTTGCGCACCGCGTAGACCTGATCCCGCGCGCCGACGAGGAGCACGCTGATCCCGCCCACCTCGACCACTTTCTTGCCGCCCTGCGGAACTTCATCGAGTTTCGCCACCGCGACGAATGCCTTCTCGCTCACCCGTGTCCTTTCGTATCTCTTCGCTGCGTCCTTGCGGTACTCCGCAGGTGATTTCCAGCACAAGTGGTCGATGCGCAATCGCGCCAGCGATTCCGACGCCCCGGCGGTTGTGGGGCGAGGCTGCCTGTGCCTAACGAAAGGCTGAGAGGAGGGCGCCGCCCCGATGCAATTCGAATGGACCGCCGGGCAGGACGCCTTCCGGCACAAGATCCGCGACTTCCTACACGCCAACCTGCCTGCGGACTGGGAGAAGTTCTCGGAACACGGCCCTGCGTCCCCGGCGCTGACCGCCTTCGCGCGCGACTTCTGTGTCAAGCTGGCGGAAGCGGGCATCCTCTTCCCGCACTGGCCGGTCGAGATGGGCGGCGAGGGCCTCGGCCCGTGGGAACAGCAGATCCTCTCCGAAGAGATGTGGATCGCCGGCGAGCCGCGCGGCGGCCAGTACATGAACGTCAACTGGATCGGCCCGACGCTGGAGAAGTACGGCACGCCCGAGCAGAAGGCCCGCTACCTCGAGCCGATCACGCGCGGGGAATCGCTGTGGTGTCAGGGTTTTTCGGAACCTGACGCCGGGTCGGACCTAGCCTCGCTGCGGACGCGAGCCACGCTGACCGAAGGCAACTACGTCATCAGCGGCCAGAAGATCTGGACCAGCTATGCGGGCCTCGCCGACACCTGTTTCCTGCTGACGCGCACCAGCGACGACCGCAAGAAGGGCATCACCATCATTCTGGTGCCGATGGACACGCCCGGCATCACCGTGCGCCAGATTCCCTCGCTGATCGGCGAGGGCGACATCCATGAGGTCTTCTTCGACGACGTCACCGTGCCCGAAACCGCCCGCTTCGGCGAGGAAGGGCAGGCATGGGAGATCGTCGCCTATTCGCTGCGCAACGAGCGGCTCGGCATCCCGCGCTTCACGCTGGCGCGCGCGGCGCTCGATCGGGCGGTGGCGATGCTCAAGGAGCAGGGGCGCTTTGCGCGCGAACATGTGCGGATCGAGGCGGCGCGTTGTGCCGCACTGTGCGAGGCGGCGGGCACGGCGAACTACGCCGTCGTCCAGAAGCGCGTCGAGGGCCTCGCGATCGGTGCGGAGTCCAGTTCCGCGCGCTACGCCACCGTCATGGCCGAGCGGGCGGTGTGCGAATTCGTCGTCGAGTTCCTGCCCGAAGCTCTCGCGGGGGCCTCGCCGTATCTCAAGATGCACCACCAGCGCGGGATCGTCGCGGGCGTCGCGGCGGGGTCGGCGGAAATCCAGCTCAACATCATCGCCAGCGACGTGCTGGAACTGCCTCGGGAGCCGCGCTGATGCACTTGTCCCTCAACGAGGACCAGCGGCAGGTCCTCGACTTCATCGACAGCCTCGCGCGGCCTTACGCGGGCGTTCCGCTGCACGATGCCGGCCTCACGCTCGAAAGCGCGGAACTTGACGCGGCGCTGGTCGAGAACGGGTTTCTCGACGTGCTGATGGTCGAGGAACTCGGCCCCGTCACCGCCGCGCTGGTGGTGGAGAAGCTGGCGCGGCTGCCCTTTGCACTAGAGGCGGCGGCCTCGTCCTTCGTACGCCCGCTGATCGATCCGGACCTGCCGCGTCCGCTGTGTCTGGTCGAGGAGGGGCGCACGGCTGGTCCGGTGCGTTTCCTGCGGCCGGGGGCGAGCGTCGTGATCGTCGGGCCTTCGGGCGTGCGCAGCTTCAAGGCGGACGAGAGTGTGATCGCGGCGGCGCAGGAGGATGCGCTTTATGCCTATCCCGTGGCGTTCCTGACCGGTCTGCCGGATGCGATGACTGCGTATGAGGTCGATCCTGCCGAAGTGCTGCGGTCGTGGCGCGTGGGAAGCGCGGCCGAAGCCGCGGGCCTGCTGGGCGCGGCGCTGGCGTCTACGGTGACTTACGCGTCAGAGCGCAAGCAGTTCGGCCGCCCGCTGGCCACCTTTCAGGGCATGCGGCATCGTCTGGCCGAAGACCAGGTCATGACCAACTCGGTCTACTGGCTCGCCCTGCGTGCGGCCGGGACCGGCGATCCCGGCGACGCCGCGCTGGCCCTTCTGCATGCGCAGGAGGCGGCGAAGCGGGTGTGCTACGACTACCACCAGTTCCTTGGCGGCATGGGCATGACGCTGGAACATCCGCTGCACTTGTGGACCTATCGCCTCAAGCTGCTGACCGCCGAACTGGGCGGGCGCGGCGAGCAGGGGCTGGCGGCGGCGGAGGCGCTTTGGGGGTGAGGCTCGAAGGCCCACCCCGCCGCGACTAGGCGATAAATCGCCAAGTCTCGCTCCCCCCGCTTGCGGGAGGGGCGTCTCCGGCTAGATTCCCCCTCCCGCTTGCGGGAGGGGCTGGGGGTGGGCTCTTCCGCACTTCACCCCATCACCGCCACGCTGTCGCTGACCAGCCGCACCAGTTCCGCTTGCCCGCGCACGCCCAGCTTGGCGTAGAGGCGCTTGGAATAATTGCGCGCCGTTTCCAGCGTCAGGCCCATGTTTTCGGCCGCCTCGGCGATAGATTGCCCCTCGTTCAGCGCGATCGCCAGCTGCGCCTCGCGCGGGGGCAGGTCGAACAGGCGGGTGAGGCGCTCCACGCTCGCCGGCGTTCTTGCATTGGGCAGGCGGCACAGCGCCAGCATCGAGGGGCGCGGCATGTCGCTGGTGGCCGTCAGCAGCGCTTCCAGCCGAGGGTCCTCATGCAGCATCACTGCACGCGGCGGGGGCGGCGTCGACGAGGCGAACAGCACGGCTGCCCCGCCCAGTTCACGCTCCGCATGGACGCCGAGATCGCGCAGGCGCTCCCCCACGCGCGGCGTGTAGCCGAGATTCCCGCGCATCCATGCATCGAGGCGCGGGTCGATGGCCAATAGCCGCGCCTCGCGGTCGAACACCATCCATGCCGTAGCGCTGCGCGCCATGCCCTGCGCACTGACGCTGGCGCGGATGCGGTGGTGCTCCAGCGCGACATAGCTGCGCAGCGCGGCCTCCACGTAAGGCGCGAGCGAGGAGAGCAGGGCGCTGTCCGCCGCCTCGCAAGGTTTAGCGCGGGCGAGGATAAGCCATGCATCGGTCTCCGCGACACGCGGCAGGCGCACCACCCGCTCGTCGGCGATACCGAGGCGCGCCATCTTGGCCAGGCGGTCGGCCCGGAAGACGGGATCGTGGTCCACGAACTCGCCGACGCTGTAGACGCGGCCCGGGCGCAGTTGGTCGTAGTGCAGGCGCTCCAGCGCATGCATCTCGAACGGATCGAGTTCGCGCGCCTCGCTGCGCAAGTCGCGTCCGGCGTGGAAGTCGGTGATCTGGGCATGCGGGCCGTCGCCCTGCTTCATCACGATGCTGACGTACTCGGCATCGCTCCGGCGACGCAGGCGCTCGAGAAACTCGGCAAACTGCGCCTTGTCGCCAATCCCCGCTATCAGCGGCAGCAGCAAATCTGTCTCATCGTTGGATGTCAGAGCCATATCTCCCTCCCATATGGGAGGTTCTGCGATTTGTCATCCTTGCAAAGAGCGATTCGAGCCCAACAAGAGGGCGACCCTGCGAAGGCCAAAGGACCAGAGATCCTGATGAAGACCCTGACGCACCTCGACAGACTCGAGGCCGAAGCCATCCATATCATCCGCGAAGTCGTCGCCGAGGCCGAGAAGCCGGTGATGCTCTATTCCGTCGGCAAGGACAGCGCGGTGATGCTGCACCTTGCGCGCAAGGCGTTCTATCCCTCGCCGCCGCCGTTCCCGCTGCTCCATGTCGACACCACGTGGAAATTCAAGGCGATGTACGACCTGCGCGACAAGATGGCGCGCGACAGCGGTATGGAGCTGCTGGTCTACCAGAACCCGGAAGCGGCCGAGAAAGGCATCAATCCCTTCGACCACGGCGCGCTCCACACCGACATGTGGAAGACCGAAGGTCTGAAGCAGGCACTCGACAAGTACGGCTTCGATGCGGCTTTCGGCGGCGCCCGCCGTGACGAGGAGAAGAGCCGCGCCAAGGAGCGCATCTTCTCGTTCCGCACCTCCTCGCACGGCTGGGACCCGAAGAACCAGCGTCCGGAGCTGTGGAACCTCTACAACGCCCGCAAGGCGCGCGGGGAATCGATCCGCGTGTTCCCGATCTCCAACTGGACCGAGCTGGATATCTGGCAGTACATCCACCTCAACGACATCCCCATCGTCCCGCTCTATTTCGCGGACAAGCGCCCCACCGTGGAGCGCGACGGCATGCTGCTGATGGTCGATGACGACCGCTTCCCGCTCAAGGACGGCGAAGTGCCGGTAGAGCGCTCGATCCGCTTCCGCACGCTGGGCTGCTACCCGCTGACGGGTGCAGTGGAGAGCGAGGCGAAGACGCTGCCCGAGGTGATCCAGGAAACCCTCCTCACGACCACCAGCGAGCGACAGGGCCGCGCCATCGACAAGGACGCCGGCGGCGCCGGCATGGAAGTGAAGAAGCAGCAGGGGTACTTCTGATGGCCGATATCGACACCAAGGAAGCGGTCTACGTCACCGACAAGCTCATCGCCGAGGACATC
Organism: Novosphingobium sp. HR1a; assembly: GCF_015594425.1. Classification (NCBI taxonomy): domain Bacteria; kingdom Pseudomonadati; phylum Pseudomonadota; class Alphaproteobacteria; order Sphingomonadales; family Sphingomonadaceae; genus Novosphingobium; species Novosphingobium sp. HR1a. The sequence continues at coordinate 42,416 of NZ_JABXWS010000036.1, read as the reverse complement.
GACGCCTACCTCGTCCAGCACGAGCACAAGACGATGCTGCGCTTCATCACCTGCGGCAGCGTCGACGACGGCAAGTCCACCCTGATCGGGCGCCTGCTCTACGATTCGAAGATGATCTTCGAGGACCAGCTCGACGCGCTCACCGCCGACTCCAAGAAGGTCGGCACGCAGGGGCAGGAGATCGACTTCGCGCTCCTCGTCGACGGCCTCGCCGCCGAGCGCGAGCAGGGCATCACCATCGACGTGGCCTACCGCTTCTTCAACACCGAGAAGCGTAAGTTCATCGTCGCCGACTGCCCCGGCCACGAACAGTACACCCGCAACATGGTGACGGGCGCCTCGACCGCCGACCTCGCGGTGATCCTGATCGATGCGCGCAAGGGCGTGCTGGTGCAGACGCGCCGCCATTCGTACTTGTGCCACCTGATCGGCATCAAGAACATTGTGCTGGCGGTGAACAAGATGGACCTCGTCGACTACGACCAGGCCGTGTTCGACGGCATCGTCAAGGACTACGCCGAGTTCGCCAGGTCGATCGGGATCGACAGCTTCACCGCGATGCCGATCTCCGGCTTCAAGGGCGACAACATCACCACGCCTTCGGCCAATACGCCCTGGTACAAGGGGCCGACGCTGGTGGAGCACCTCGAAACCGTCGAGGTTCTCTCCTCGGTCGATGCCGACAAGCCGTTCCGCCTGCCGGTGCAGTGGGTGAACCGTCCCAACCTCGACTTCCGCGGCTTCTCGGGCCTCATCGCCACCGGCAGCGTCAAGCCGGGCGACAAGATCCGCGTACTGCCCTCGGGCAAGACCAGCGCGATCACCCGCGTCGTTACCTATGACGGCGATCTCGACGAAGCCGTTGCCGGCCAGTCGGTTACGGTGTGTTTCGAAGATGAAATCGACTGCTCGCGCGGCTCGGTCATCTCGGTCGCCGACAATCCGCCGCAGACCGCCGACCAGTTCGAATCGACGATCGTGTGGCTGGCCGACGAGGCGCTGATCCCTGGCCGCGCCTATTGGCTCAAGCTGGGCACGCAGCAGGTCTCCGCGACCGTGGCCGAGCCCAAGTACACGGTCAACGTCAACACCATGGAGCACATGGCGGCCAAGACGCTGGACCTCAACGCCATCGGCGTGGCGGAACTGACCACCGACAAGCAGGTCGTCTTCGAGCCTTATGCCGAGAACCGCACGCTCGGCGGCTTCATTCTGATCGACAAGATGACCAACGCCACCGTCGCGGCGGGCATGCTCAACTTCTCGCTGCGCCGTTCGCAGAACGTCCACTGGCAGGCCGTCGACATCGACCGCAAGCAGCATGCGGGGCTCAAGAACCAGAAGCCCGCCGTGCTGTGGTTCACCGGTCTTTCGGGTTCGGGCAAGTCCACGATCGCCAACATGGTCGAGAAGAAGCTGCACCGGATGAACCGGCACACCTTCCTGCTCGACGGGGACAACGTGCGCCACGGTCTGAACAAGGATCTGGGCTTCACCGAGGCCGACCGCATCGAGAACATCCGCCGCGTGGGCGAAGTCTCGAAGCTGATGACCGACGCAGGGCTGATCGTCATCACCGCGTTCATCTCGCCGTTCCAGGCGGACCGCGAGATGGTGCGCGCGATGCTGCCCGAGGGTGAATTCATCGAGGTGTTCATCGACACCCCGCTGAAGGTTGCCGAGGCGCGCGACGTCAAGGGCCTCTACAAGAAGGCGCGTTCCGGTGAGCTGAAGAACTTCACCGGCATCGACAGTCCCTACGAAGCGCCGCGCAATCCCGAGGTGCGGATCGACACGACGGTCATCTCGCCCGAGGAAGCGGCCGAACTCATCGTCAACACCCTGCTGGGAGACGCCTGATGTCCTATACCGACGGCGATCTCGCGGCGAAGCTGGCGGACGAAGCGGGCAAGATCCTCCTCAGCGTGCGTGGCTCCGGCCTGTTCGGCGGGAAAGCACTGGGCAAGGCGGGCGACCAGACCGCCAACCAGTTCCTCTGCCACGCCCTGCGTGAGCAGCGTCCCGAGGACGGCCTGCTCTCCGAGGAGGAGAAGGACAACGCCGAGCGCCTGGCCATGAGCCGCGTATGGATCGTGGACCCCGTGGACGGCACCCGCGAATACGGCGAGGAGCGCGCCGACTGGGCGGTCCATGTCGGCCTTGCGGTGGACGGCGTGCCGGTGCTGGGCGCAGTGGCGCTGCCGGGCGCCGACCTCGTGCTGCGTTCGGACCAGCCGGGCGAGGTTCCGCCCGCGCCGGAAAAGCTGCGCATGGTCGTGAGCCGCACCCGGCCCGCGAAAGAGGCTACCAGCGTGGCGGAGACGATCGGTGCCGAACTGGTGCCGATGGGTTCGGCCGGGGCCAAGGCAATGGCTATCCTGCTCGGGCAGGCGGACATCTACCTGCACTCGGGCGGGCAGTACGAGTGGGACAGCTGCGCGCCTGCGGCTGTCGCCCTCGGCTGGGGGCTGCATGTCTCGCGGATCGACGGTTCGCCTTTGGTCTACAACCGCGAGGACGTCTACATGCCCGACCTGCTGATCTGCCGGAAGGAACACGCTGACATGGTGCTGCGCGAGGTCGCGGCGTTGGTTTGAGCGCGGCCCCTTCATTCGCCCACTGCGTCGTCATCCCAGCGAAAGCTGGGACCGTTGTGGCCATCATGCAAGCCTGCGTGAGGCCGCAGCGTCATTCGCCGAAGCCTCGGCGCAAGCTTTCGTCAGGCCGCCAGCGGTCCCAGCCTTAGCCGGGATGACGGGCGGTCTGACGCAAGAACTGCATTCGCGGCACAACGCCCCCACGGCATTTTGCTATCGATTGTGTATCACATCCCGGTCAACATTGCTGTTCAGTGACGCCCCCGCTATAGCCGCCCCCTTTTTACGGGTAATCGGGGGCAGACATGGAAGCGAGGACCAGGCGCAGGGTCAGAGACCCGATCGCGACGCGCGAGACGATCCTCGAGGCGGCCAGCAACCTGCTGGCAAAGGACGGGCTTGAGGGGGTCAGCCTTTCTGCGGTGGCGCATCTGGCGGCCGTCAACCGGGGCACTGCCTACCAGCACTTCGAAACGCGTGAGAAGCTGATCGAGGCGACGATTCAGTGGGTCTCCGACAAGCTGTTCCGCGCCGTGTTCGGCGATCCCGAGACGATCGGCGATCGCCGCGTCGAGGAAGTTGACACCGCCGCGCTCACCGACCGCCTGTGCGATTTCGCCATGGAGAACCCGGAAATCTGCCGCGTCTGGCTGCAGCAGGTGCTGGCCTCGCCCGACCCCAGCCAGGACCCGTTCTGGCGCGAGTATGCGGGATCGCTGCAGCGCTTTGCCGATACCAAGCTGGCGATGCCGGGGATTGATGCCGAGGTGTTCTCGGTGATGAACCTTGCCGGCGTGTTCTTCTGGCCGATCTTCGCGCGCGCCCATGCCGCGAACGAGGAGGAGCGCAATGCCCTCACCAAGCGCTTCAGCCATGAGATTCTGCGCCTCTCGATGTACGGCTCGATGAACGCCTCGCGCTTTCCCGAAGTGGCGGCGCGGCTGGCGGCGGAGGATGGGGCTGCGTAGTCTCGCGTTCGAGGTTTGCGCGAGGGGGCTTCGACTGGCCGTGCCTGACCCTTCGACAAGCTCAGGGTGAGCGGAGGTAACGTAAACCTCTCAATTCCCGCTCAGGCTGAGCTTGTCGAAGCCCCCCTCGGCGAGCCACTTCCATTTCGCCTCCGCGATGCCATGTCCCGCCGGCATTGACGCATGGGGTCCGAACCCGTCAGCACGGCAGGCGAGTTCGACCCCGTATCGGGCCGAAGAGGGAGTTCGCCAGAGATGTTTTCCGCCATCGTCATCGACAAGACCGAACAGGGCCAGACCGTCGGCCTCCAGCAGCTGGACGAAAGCGCGCTGCCTGAAGGCGACGTGACCATCGACGTCGCCTTCTCAACGCTCAACTTCAAGGACGGCCTCGCGATCACCGGCGCCTCGCCGGTCGTGCGCAAGTTCCCGATGGTGCCCGGCATCGACCTCGTCGGCACCGTGACCGAGAGCAGCCATGGCGACTGGAAGGCGGGCGACACCGTCGTCCTCAACGGCTGGGGCGTGGGCGAAGTCCACTGGGGCGGTCTCGCACAAAAGGCGCGGCTCAAGGGCGACTGGCTGGTGCCGCTGCCTTCGGCCTTCACCCCGGCACAGGCCATGGCGATCGGTACGGCGGGCTACACCGCTGCCCTGTGCGTCGATGCGCTCGTCGATTTCGGCGTAACCCCGGATCAGGGCGAGGTGCTCGTCACCGGCGCCACCGGCGGCGTCGGCTCGGTCGCCATCGCGATCCTCAAGAAGCTCGGTTATTCGGTCGCCGCGCTGACCGGCAAGCCGGGCGAGGCGGACTATCTCAAGGCGCTCGGCGCCGAAACCATCATCGACCGCGCCGAACTGGCCGAGAAGGGCAAGCCGCTGCAGAAAGAGCGCTGGGCTGGCGTCGTCGATACGGCGGGCAGTTTCACCCTTGCGAATGCTTGCGCGCAGACGAAGTACGGCGGCGCGGTGGCGGCCTGCGGTCTGGCACAGGGCGCGGACCTGCCCGCGACCGTGATGCCCTTCATCCTGCGCGGCGTGGCACTGCTCGGCATCGACAGCGTCATGGCGCCGAAGGCCAAGCGCCTTAAGGCATGGGACCGTCTGGCGAAGGATCTCGATCCCGCCTCGCTCGACACCATCGGCCAGACCATCGCCCTTGGTGATGCGGTGGAGGCCGCGAAGAAGTTCATGTCGGGCGAGGTCAAGGGCCGCTTCATCGTCGACGTGAACGCCTGACGTCAGCAGAGCGAAGAGGACGGCATGACGGCTTCGGTCAAGGTGGTGGACGGCCTTTCGGTCGTCCACGGCATTCCTCTCGGCGAGGAGCAGGGCATCGGCGCGCTGACGCTGGGCGGCTACGTGCGTGAGGTCACCGCGCGCTACGGCCCGCGCGAGGCTGCGGTGATCCACCTTGGCGGGGAGGTCGTGCGCTGGACCTACGACGATCTCTACGCCCGCTCGCTGGAAGTGGCGAAGTCGCTGCTGGCGCTCGGCACCGGCAAGGGCACGCGCGTGGGCGTGCTGATGACCAACCGCCCCGAATTCCTCGCCGCCGTGTTCGGTGCGGCGCTGGCCGGGTGCGTGGCGACGCCGATCAGCACGTTCTTCACGCCCTCCGAGCTGGAAGTGGTGCTCAAGGCCTCGGGCGTGTCGGTGCTGCTGCTCGAGCGCTCGGTGCTGAAGAAGGACTTCGCCGAAATGCTGGCCGGGCTGGAGCCAGAGGTCATGACCGCCAAGCCCGGCGCGCTGGCCTCGCGCACGTTCCCGTTCCTGCGCTATGCGGCGATGGTCGACAGTGACGAGCCGCTGGGCATGATCGAGGGGCCGGGCGCCTTCCTCGCGCGCGGCCGCGATGTGGCCGAAGACCTGGTTCTCGCCGCCGCAGATGCGGTCTCACCCGCCGATCCCGGCATCCTGCTGTTCTCCTCGGGCTCGACCGGCAAGGCCAAGGGCATCCTCAGCGCGCATCGCGCGGTGTGCCTGCAACTCTGGCGCTGGCCGCAGTGGTATGCGATTTCCGATGATCTTCCCGCCCGCACGTGGTCGGCGAACGGCTTCTTCTGGTCGGGCAACTTCACGATGGCGCTGGGCGGTACGCTTTCGCGCGGAGGGACGCTGGTGCTGCAGCGCTGGTTCGATGCCGCCGAGGCGCTGGAGCTTATGGACGCCGAGCGCGCCAACATGGCGCTCGCCTGGCCGCATCAGTGGGCTCAGCTGGAGGCTGCACCGAATTACCTCGACGTCGATCTGGCCTCTCTTGTTTACGTCTGCAGGAACCAGCCGATCTCGCGCCAGCCCACGGTCAACAGCACATGGGTCGAGCCCGGGCAGGCTTACGGCAATACCGAGACGTTCACACTGATCTCGGTCTTCCGTTCAGGCACGCCCGAGGCGATCGCGGGCAAGTCCCACGGCATTCCGACGGCCGGTTCCACGATCAAGATCGTCGACCCGATGACTGGCGCTACGATGCCGCTGGGCGAGCGCGGGGAGATCGCGGTCAAGGGACCGACGCTGATGCTGGGCTACCTCGGCATCCCGCTCGATGAATCGCTCGACGGCGACGGTTTCCTGCGCACCGCCGATGGCGGCTACGTGGACGGCGAAGGCCGCCTGTTCTGGGAAGGCCGCCTCAACGACATCATCAAGACCGGCGGCGCCAATGTCTCGCCGCTCGAAATCGACGAGGTCATCCGCGCGCACCCCGAAGTCAAGGTCTCGCAGACGGTGGGCGTGCCTGATGAACTGCTCGGCGAACTCGTCGTCTCCTGCATCGTCCCGGTCGAGGGCACCAGCCCCAGCGCAGAGGCGATCCGCGACTTCGCCAAGGAAAAGCTGGCTAGCTACAAGCTGCCGCGCCGCATTCTCTTCGTGGCCGAGGGCGAACTCGAAACTACCGGCAGTGCCAAGATCAAGACCGCCGAGCTGCGCAAGCTGGCGGCGGAGCGGCTGGCAGAGGTCTGAGCGATGGCGGCTCCCGATTTTGCCGACTGGCTCGCCATCTGCAACCTCAAGGCGGCGTATTGCCGCATGCTCGACACCAAGGACTGGGAGGGCTGGAAGCAGCTTTTCACCGAGGATTGCGTGCTCGATACGCGGCCTAGCGGGGGCTCCCGGGAAGAGGGGCGCGAGCGTATCTGCACGATCGTCAGTACGGCGTTGGCGAACGCGAAGACCGCGCACCACGTCCACTCTCCCCAGATCGATATCGATGGCGACCGCGCCCAGGTGGTCTGGGCAATGCAGGACCGGGTCGTCAAGGATGACTTCGCGCTAACCGGCTACGGTCACTATCACGAGACCTGCGTGCGCACGGTCGAGGGTTGGAAGATCGCCGGGCAGGTGCTGACGCGCCTGATCCTCGAGGTCGAGAGTCCGGCGCCCTGAGGTCATCGCCGGGGCGCGTCGCGCGGCAATAGGCGGCGCTCACGTGACCCGCTATGGTGCCATTCGAAGCAGCCGACCCACATGCAGCGGGCGGCGAGGGAGCGGAGGAAGCGTGGGCAAGACCATCGTTATCACAGGTGCCGGATCGGGTCTCGGCAAGGCTCTGGCACGGCGTTTTGCAAGCGAGGGCGAAACGGTGATCCTGCTCGGGCGTACCTTGTCGAAGGTGCAGGCGCTGGCGGACGAGCTGGGTGCGCCCGCGCTCGCAGTGGCATGCGACGTGGCCGATGCCGGTTCGGTCCGCGCGGCTTTCGCGCAGATCGCCGAGGCCCATCCGAAGATCGACGTGCTGATCAACAATGCCGGTATCTACGAACCCTTCACCGTGGCGGAAGCCACGGACGAGCAGATCGACGGCATCCTGAATACCAACCTGAGGGGGCCGATCTATTGCTGCCGCGCGGCGATCCCGATGCTGGAAAGCGGCGGCCTCATCATCAACGTCGGCAGCGAGTCCGTAGCGGTTCCGTTCGTGATGCTCTCGCTCTACCAGTCGAGCAAGGCGGGGCTGGAAATGTTCACTACCGCTCTGGAGGCGGAACTGGAGGAGAGCGGCATCCGCGTCGCCCTGCTACGCGCCGGGCCGATGTACGATGAAGACAAGTCCTCTCCGAACTGGGACCGCGATGCGGCGATGCGCTTCCATATGGGCTGCGCGAAGAACGGGCTGGACCTGCGCGAGCGCCCGGTTTCGCACTCGGCCTCGCCGACCGGCATTTTCCGCGCGGTGATCGACCTGCCGGCGGACGTGCGCGTCAGCCACGTCTCGATCGGCGCGCGCAAGATCTGATCTCGAACACTCTTTTCGGCAAGGACAAGACAATGACCACTCTTCCCGACGCCCGGCTCTATATCGACGGCAAGCTGCGCGATGCTACCGGCGGCGTGACTTTCGACGTTATCAGCCCCTGGACCGGCGAGCCGGTCGGCAAGGCCGCCGACGCCACCGCCGCCGACGTGGACGAGGCGATCGCCGCCGCCCGTCGCGCCTTCGACGAGACCGACTGGGCCACGAACGTCGAAAAGCGCGTCGCCTTGGTCAAAAAGTACCGCGAACTGTTCGAGCGCGAACGTCCGCGCCTGGCGCAGTTGGCGATCCACGAGGCGGGCGCTGCGCAGGGTGCGGTCGGCCGCGCTCACGTCGGGATGGCGATCGACGGCTGGGACGATTACATGGCCGTGTTCAACAAGCTCGAATGGGAGAAGGACTACGGCGAGAAGCAGGCCGCAGGCATCATTCACAAGCGCCTCGGCGTGCGCGAGGCAGTCGGTGTGGTCGGTGCGATCACGCCGTGGAACGTGCCGCTCTACGTCAATATCGGCAAGGTCGTCGCGGCGCTGCTGGCAGGCTGTACGGTAATTCTCAAGCCCGCGCCCGACACCCCGGGCATGGGCGCGATCTTCGGGGAACTGGCGGTCGAGGCAGGCTTTCCGGACGGCGTCATCAATGTCGTGTTCGGCGCCGACCCGGCGCTGGCCGGCGAGATGCTGGTCACCGACCCGCGCGTAGACCTGATCTCGTTCACGGGCTCCACCGGTGTCGGCAAGCGCATCATGGAGCAGGGAGCCGGAACGCTGAAGCGCGTGTTCCTCGAACTCGGTGGCAAGTCGGCCAAGATCGTGCTCGACGATGCGCCGAGCTTTGCGATGGACGTGGCGAGGACCATGCTGGTCTTCCACGCCGGGCAGGGCTGCGCGGTCCACTCGCGCCTGCTGGTGCCTCGCAGCCGCTATGAGGAGGCCAAGGCCGTGCTGAAGGGTGCCTATGGCAACTTTGGCGACAACTGGGGCGATGTGGAGAATCCGGCGCACATCATGGGCCCGGTCGTCTCGAAGCGGCAGATGGAGCGGGTGAAGAGCTACATCGACCTCGGCCAGCAGGAAGGCGCGACTTTGCTCGCGGGCGGCAACATCCGCCCTGACAAGGGGGGCGGCTATTTCGTGGAGCCGACGTGCTTCGTGGACGTTACCAACGATATGCGCATCGCCCAGGAAGAGATATTCGGCCCCGTCCTAGTCGTCATTCCCTACGAGGATGACGAGGACGCCATCCGCATCGCCAACGAAAGCTCTTACGGACTTTCGGGCGGCGTATCGGGCAGCCACGACCGGGCGATCAATATCGCCCGCAAGGTCCGCACCGGCTCGATGAGCGTGAACAACGGCATGTGCATCGCCGGCGACATTCCCTTCGGCGGCTTCAAGGCCAGTGGCATGGGCCGCGAATGGGGCCTTGAAGGCATCGAGGAATTCACCGACGTCAAGATGCTTGCCTGGCCGGTCGGCCAGGTGGAAGCCGCCTGAGGCGCGATGCCGGGGGAGGAGGCTGAGACCGACTACTTCGCGGGCCTGCAGCCAACCCTGGCGGCTGCGGTGACCACGGCCTGCGCGGTGGTCAGTCACAATCTCAACGGGCAGCGCCTCGGCCGCAAGGGCAGGGTGACGCGTGAGCGCATCCTCGCCGCTGCGATCGAACTGATCGAGGACTCGGAGGAACCGGTGACGCTCGGCCGCGTGGCGCGGCACGCGTCACTGGGGATGACTTCGGTGTACAACTACTTCACCGACATGACCGGACTGCTGTTGGCGGTGCTCGCCCCGGTCATGGCGACGGCGGAGGACGATTACCTCTCGCTGGCGCGTGAGCCCTGGCCTGACGAGGAACTCTACGCTCGTTGCTACGGGTTCGTGCGGGCGTACCACGGATTCTGGGCGCGGCACTCGCGGTTGCTGCACTTGCGCAACGCGCTTGCGGACCAGCAGGACGCGCGCATGATGGCGCACCGCATCCGCTCAAGCCGCCCGATCATCGCGCTGCTAGTGAAGCAGATGGGCGATGAGCCGATCGGGCTTGGACCCCATACCTCGATGGCGACGATGGTGATGATCGGGATCGAGCGCTCGGTGACGCTGGTGACGGACAAGGAATTGCGCAAACTGGTCGGCATCGAGCCGGAACTGAGCGAAGATCGCTATCTGGTGCCCGGAGCAAGGCTGATGGAATTCGCGATCAGCGACGCGAGGCAGTAAATCCTCCCCCGTCGGGGGAGGAATTCGCGTCTCACTTCGCCTTGCCGCCTACGCCCTTCAGGTAGGCTTCCATGCCCTTGATGTAGTCCGGGTTCAGCATCAGGCCGCTGTTGCCCATGCGCTCGACCTGCCGCGCGGAATCGCGGCCCAGTTCGGCGCAAAGCTCGATCGCCACCTTGGCTGCGCCCATCTGCTCGCCGTTCTGCTTCGCGAGGTGGCGGCAGAAGTCCATCACCTCGGCTTCGAACGTGTCATCCTCGTAGACCTGGTGGACCAAGCCCATGGTGAACGCCATGTCGGCGCTGGCGGGCTTGTTGGCCATGATGAGCCAACGGGCCCAGTGCGGTCCACAGATCCGCGTCAACCGCGAGACGCCGCCAGAGGCCGGCAGCACCCCGAACAACCCTTCCGGGAAGGCATAGGCCGCGCTTTTCGCCGCGAGGCGGAAGTCGCACGAAAGGCTCATCTCCAGTCCTCCGCCTACGCACATCGCGTGGTGCGCGGCGACGATGGGTTTCTCGACATGCTCAATCTCGTCCCAGAGCTGCTGCATGTTGTTGAGGTTGAGACGATGGTTTTCGCGGATCTTGCTGGCGGAATCGGCCGCGACATTCGCCTCGGAGACGATGTTGCGATTGCCGCCGCGAAGGTCCGCGCCCGAACTGAAGTAACGCCCGGCCGAGCGGATCAGCATGACCTTGAGGTCAGCCCGCTCTCGCAGCCGCAGCACGGCTTCGGTCAGGAGGTCCATCATCTCGCGGCTGATGGCGTTGAGCTTGTCGGGCCGGTTGAGCGTGGCGACGAGAATGCCGTCCGTCTCCTCGGTCAGCAGGTGCGGGGCTTCTTCGGTCATTGTGGTCTCCTCATCCCCGGGTACGCGGCAGACCAAGCCCGCGTTCGGCGACCATGGAGCGATGCACTTCGCTGGAGCCGCCATAGATCGTCGAGCCCGCCGCATGGCGATAGCACTGGTTGAGCAGCGCGACTGCCCCCTCGCGTTTCGAGAGCGAGAGCGGCGCTGTCAGGTCCAGGAGGTCGCGGCTGTCGCTGAGGAACTTCTCGGAGGAGTACATCTTCGCCATCGGCCCGAAGGCGTGATTGGGCTTCTTTTCGATGCTGGACCACTGCGCGCGGTACGTCAGCATGTCCGAGACCCACAAGTGCGCGACGGCGCGCGCCAGACGGCACTGGGTGCGCACTTCGCCGTCGATGCCCAGTTCCCGCGTCACTTCCTCGGCGGCCTCGATCATGGCCTTCATGACCTTGGAGAAGCCGCCGCCGTGCTCCAGTTCCAGCGCGGCGCTCATCGTCCTGGTGCCGCCATCAATCTCGCCCAGACGCCAGGAATCGGGGATCACCACGCCGTCGTAGAAGGTGATATTGGTACGCTCGTCCTGGAAGGTGTGGACGGCCTGCACGGTCACGCCCTCGGTCTTGAGGGGGACGATGAACATCGTCAGGCCCTTGTGCTTGGGGACGTCGGGGTTGGTGCGCGTGAGCATCAGGACGTAGCTCGAAAGGTTGGCGCCGCTGGTCCACATCTTGGTGCCGTCGATCCGCCACGAGCCGTCCTCGAGCTGCGTTGCCTTGCACTGTGCGGCGAAGACGTCCGAGCCACACGAAGGCTCCGAATAGCCTAGCGAACACAGCACGTCACCGCCGACGATCCGGGGCAGCACTTCGGCCTTGAGTTCGTCCGAGCCGTACTTGTCGATCATCATCGCCACCATGGCCGCGACATTGGCGCCTGGGGTGTTGTAGCCCTGCCGCTCCATTTCGCCCATCGCCGCGATGCGCGCATAAGGGGTGATGTTGCGACCGGACAGGTGCTCGGGGAGGCCGGGGAACAGCAGGCTGTGCTCGGCCAGCATCTTGTGGACTTCGGGGACGTAGCCTTCCCAGGAATAGTGGAACTTCGCCTTCTGTTCGGGCGTGACCTTGGTGGCGAACAGTTCGGCGATTTCCGCGCAGACCTGGCGGGCTTCGTCTCCGAGGTCGAAGTCGAGCGGCACTTCGCCCGAAGCGGGCAAGGCGACCGTCTCGCCTGCGTAGAGGCGGCGTCCGGCCTCTTCCAGAGCAAGCGCGGGGTCACCTGCGACCAGCGGCCATGCCTTGGCGCGCAGGTTGTAGAGATGGACGTCGTATTCGTTCGACAGCCCGTAGCCGCCGAAGGTGTGCAACCCCTGCGCAACGGACCGTGCTGCAGCATCGCAGGCGTACCAGTAGGCCAGCGAGATCGTCGCGGCGGCTTCGTCCGAATTGTCGTAGATGTCCCGGATCGCCTTCCAGGCAAGGAACTTGGCGCCATCGACATCGCACAGCAGGTCGGCGAGAGGGTGCGAGATGCCCTGGAATGTGCCGATCAGCTGGCCGAACGCCTTGCGCTCACCCGCGTAGGCAGCGGCCATCTGGAGTGCCTGCCGCCCGATGCCGGAAAGCGCGACCGCCATGTAGAGCTTCCACTCCTCCAGCGCTGCGGCGAACAGCGCCAGTGCATCTTCCCCGGAGCCGAGCACGATCGCTTCGCCCGCGGCAAGGTCCATCTGTGCAACGGGCGTAGTGGCGAGGTTGGGTTCGGTTTTGCCATCGACGCCGGTGACCAGCACCACATCCGACCCACGGCGCGCGATGATCGCCTTGGCCACCGATCCGCCCGCAATCCACTGCCTCGATTGCAGCGAAGTATCTTGCATGGCGATGGTCACCACGGCCTCACCGCTGATCGCGGCCTCGAGTAATTCGTCCTGTCCGCCGAGTTGGCCGAGCAGGCGCACCGCCACCAGCGCCTCGGCCAGCGGTCCGGAGACGAGCGTGCGCCCGGCCTCCTCCATCAGCAGCGCCGTGTCGAACAGGCCTAGATCCATGCCGCCCGCATCCTCGGGCACCCGCATCGCGAAGGCGCCGAGTTCGGCGAGGCCGCTCCACAGAGCGGCGTCGAAGCCGTCGGTCTCCTGGGCCTTGCGGACGCGTGACGTGCTGGAATGCTCATCGAGAAAGCGCGCGAAGGTATCGCGCATCATTTCCTGTTCGTCGGTGAGATCGAAGTTCATGGCAGGCTTTCCCGGAGCTTATCGTTTTGCTTCACCATCGTCCTGAACACAGGTTGGAAGGGTGTTCAATCCGGCCTCGGCGGCAATCGCAGGCACGATGGGGCGGGCGGTAAAGAGCGGGGTTCGACAAGCTAGGCCCGAGCCGATTGGAAGGGCGTATGCGTTGTTTCCGCTCAGGCTGAGCTTGACGAAGCCCCCGCGTGGGAGCGGCAATCGCACAAGCGATGGCTCTGGCGTGCATGTGGCTAGCGCGGCGCGAGCACGATAGTCTCACCGGCAAAAGACAAGCGGGAAGAAGCGCCGGCGCACGCACTCACGGGAGACGAGAGATGGAAATGAACGACATGGTCATCATCAGCGTCGATGACCACATCAGCGAACCGCCCGACATGTTCCAGAACCACTTGTCCGGCGATCTGCTCGAATCCGCGCCCAGGATGGTGAAGGACGAGAACGGCAAGGATGTATGGGTCTACCAGGGGCAGACTTTCGCCTCGGTCGCACTCAACGCCGTGGTCGGGCGGCCTTTCGAGGAATACGGCATGGAGCCGACCTCGCTCGACCAGTTACGCGACGGCGTCTACATGGTGGACGAGCGGGTGAAGGACATGGACGTCAACGGCGTTGCCGCCTCGCTCAACTTCGGATCGGTCTTCGACTTCGCAGGTGGCCGCCTGCACCGGGTGCCCGACCGCGACCTCGCGGTGAAGCATGTCAGCGCCTATAACGACTGGCACATCGATGAATGGTGCGGCGCGCATCCGGGGCGCTTCATCCCCTGTGCTATCCTGCCGACCTGGAACATGGACGCGACGATCGCCGAACTGAAGCGGGTCAGCGCCAAGGGCTGCCACACCGTGTCGATCAGCGAGAACCCGACCTGCCAGGGCCTGCCGAGCATCCACAACGAGTACTGGAAGCCGTTCTACAAGGCTATCGCCGATCTCGACATGACGATCTGCATCCACATCGGCGGCGGCAATCCTGCGCCGCATGCGTCGATGGAGACTCCGATCGAGGCGTGGATCTCGACGATGCCGATGACGATCGCCTATGCCGCGTCGGACTGGCTGCAGCTTGAGGCGCTGCACGAGTACCCGGACCTGCGCATCGCGTTGTCGGAAGGCTCGATCGGCTGGGTGCCCTATTTCACCGAGCGGGCCGACTTCTCCAACTCGCGCCACAAGTACTGGACGCATTCGCGCTTCCAGGACCTGAAGCCGAGCGAGATGTTCAAGCGACACTTCCTGAACTGCTTCATCGACGATGCGTTCGGATTGCAGAACATCGGCTTCATCGGCGAGGACAACATCGCCTATGAGTGCGACTATCCGCATTCCGACACGCTCTGGCCCGAAGTGCCGGAGCGCCTGTGGCCGACGATCAATCACCTGACCGACGCGCAGATCGACAAGATCACGCACGGCAACGCGATGCGCTGGTTCCGTTTCGATCCCTTCAAGCACCACGCCAAGGCCGATCTGACGGTCGGTGCGCTGCGGGCAAAAGCTGCAGCGGCAGGCGTGGACATCACTCCCAAGTCCTCGCTTGGCGAGCGGCCGCTGGCAGAAGGCGAAGTGCGTCCGGTCACCTCGGGCGACATCATGAAGATGTTCATGCGCCACGACGATGCCGACCGCCTCAACCGCATGGCCGGGCAGGAGGTCTGAGAAAAGGGAGGCGTCGTTTCGGACACGGCGCCTGACCCTTCGACAAGCTCAGGGTGAGCGGACTTGGTTTAATGCCCTTTGAATTCCGCCCAGGCTGAGCCTGTTGAAGCCTCATCGGCAAAAGAAAAGGCCCCGCGAGACGTGCTCGCAAGGCCTTTTCCCGTTGGGATATGTGAAAGTCAGGCGGCGTGCGAGAACTGCTCGACGCTGGCTTGTGCATGCTGCGCCGCCGGATCGGGCAGGCAGGCACGCATAGCGTCGCGCAGGCACTGGAACAGCGCCTCGGGGTTCACCTTGTCATCCTTGCCGTAGACGATGCTGACGACCAGCGGATGGCCTTCCGGCTGACGCGGGACGAGGCCGCTCAGCGCATCGGCACCGGTGGCGAAACCGGCCGGGCCGAACAGGTGGCGCGGATCGCGGCAGGCGTCGATACGAGCCATCATTTCCGAGAATGCGAACTTTTCCTGTTCGACCGCCTCGGCGTTGAGACGGCGCACCATGCCTTCGCAGCGCTGGCGGGTGACGGTGGACAGCATCAGCCAGCCCGGTGCGTTGCGCGCCAGAGGCTCCTTTACGCCGCCGGCCAGTTCGCGGGTCGCGGCGGGGGCACGAGGGCCATGGCGCCAGTTCACGATCTGCGCGTCGAGGCCGACCATCGAATGCAGCGCCACCGAAAGGCCGGTCTGCGCGACAAGGCGGTCCATCAGGCGCACGATACGGCCGTCACGCACCAGTTCCGGCTGACCGGAAGTGCCGATCAGCGCCGCGCGAGGGGTAAGGCTGTAGGCGCGCGAGTAGGGGTCCTTGTGCAGCAGACCCAGCTCGACGAGGCTCGAAAGCAGCTCCGAGGTGCTCGACTGCGGCCGGTTGTACCGACGCACGATGTCCATGACGGTCGCTTCACGGTGCGCGTCGTCGAAGTACTCCAGTACCTCGATCACGCGACGTGCGATCTTTGCCTTGTTCGATGACGTTGCCTTGCCAGCCATGAGGTCTCTCTCCTTCCCTCTTGCGTGGTTGATGAACTCGATCGTTAGCGCCGAGTACTGCCTCAATCCCCGAGTCGTTTCCGAGATAACTGAGTCATTCTCGTTTTTTGCTGACTTTGGTTAGCATCAACAGAGGTGTTCATCAATAGAAGTTTTTGTATACGAATGTCGAACATGTGGCAGATGGCGCAATCCGTCGGTCGAGCCTGTTTCCAAACGCTGCGGGCTACGAGATGATACAGGCCCGCGATCGGGAGGGATGGTCAATGCCGCCGGAGCGGTCCATGCCGGTACGAGAACACCGGGAATCACTCAGGGACCATATGAAAAGTGTCGGAATTGGCGACCTGACGGGTTCTAGGTCGAGGTTTGCCTTGAGCGGGCCGGATTGGGGCGGGCCGATTTCTTTCATCGATGGCGATAGCGCACCGAATGAGGCGGACGGACGAGATCCGCCGCCATGGCCGGTGGTGGGAATTGGGGCGCACCACGAGGGCGGTGCCGAAAAGTTGGATACTTTTGTCGAAGATGGTTTCGATCCTTTTCAAATCCGGAAAGCCGTAGAGGCTTGCCCGATCGCTGCGGCGACGCTTGTTCAACTGCTGCGGTTGCTGCCGTCGCTGGGTTTGAAGGATGGGCTTGTTGCCGAGTCGCTGGCTTATGCGGCGCTTCAGGGTGGCAACGAACATCGCACGTGGCTGGCCCGGCGCGCACCACCGGACGCAAAGCGCGGGCCAGGCGCCGTCCGTCTTGTGCGGGAAGGGGATACGGTGATCGCGACTCTCGATCGTGCCGGAGCGGGCAATGCGATCGATCGATCGATGCGCGATGCCCTGTCGGAAGCCTTTGCGCTGGTGAACCTCGATCCCACGATTACCTCGATCACGCTGCGCGGGGAGGGGCGCTGCTTCAGCGTCGGTGCGGACATCGGGGAGTTCGGGACGACGCTGGACCCGGCGACGGCGCATGCGATCCGCCGCCGGACGCTGCCCGCCAATCAGGCGGTGCTGTGCGCCGACCGCTTCGTCGCCGAGATCGATGGCGCCTGCGTGGGGGCGGGACTCGAACTTGCCGCCTTCGCGGGGCGCGTCACGGCAACGCGCCGATCATGGTTTCAATTGCCGGAACTGGCGATGGGGATCATTCCGGGCGCGGGAGGCTGCGTCTCGCTGACCCGCCGGATCGGGCGCCATCGCACGGCGCTTCTGGTGCTGTCAGGCCGACGCCTTAGCGCGAAGAAGGCGCTCGAATGGGGGCTTGTCGATGCGCTGGTGGATTAATTTTCCGCCCGCGATCACGAGGCGCACGTCGTTCTTGTCGAAGCGGGCCTGAACTTCGGCCCAGGGGCGGTCGAGCAGGCAAAGGTCGGCCGTGGCACCGATCGCGATCCGGCGCTGGCGTGAAAAATCCGCCGGGTCCGCGAGATAGAGCGCCAGTGCGTTTTCGGGTGTGAGCGCTTCGTTCGGTCCGATGACCGCACCGCCGGGCGTGCGGCGGCTTATGGCGGCGGCCATGGATTTCCACGGATCCGCAGAGCCGTAAGGGGCATCGCTCCCGCCGGCGAGGGGCATGCCTGCCGCCTTCAGGCTGCGCAACCGGTAGAGATCGACGTGATGCCTGGGATCGACGTCGGCCAGATAGCGGTCGCCGCGCTCGGCAATGAAGTGGGGCTGGACGCACGCTGACAGGCGGAGGCCATGCATGCGCGCCACCAGATCGGGAGAGGCGACGGAGACATGCTCGATCCGGTCGCCGGGCGCGCTCCCGTCTGCTTCGAGCAGGGCGAGCGTGAACACCAGTTCAACTTCGGTGACGCAGTGCACGGCCAGGGCACGGCCTTGTGCGCGCCCGGCCCGGATTAGGCTCAGTGCCGCATCTAAGTCGGGCAGGGCATTTTCGTGGAGATGCAGCTTGAGCGGGCCAAGGGTGCAGTGCGGTGGAAATTGCTCGGACAGTGCCAGACTTCCGGCGAGCGTCGGTGCTTGGAGCAGTCGCCCCTCAGCGCGTTGCTGTGCGAAATGCTGCGCCACGACAGCGTCGTTGCGCGGCGACATGTCCGTCACGCCGGTGATGCCGAAGCGGGCAAGCTGGCTGCTGGTTTCCGCGAAATCGGGGAGCGTGCTGCCGAGCGTGCGGCTGAGCCACGCGTCTTCGTCGAACAGGCGCCCGGTGAAACGCCCGGCTTCGCGTTCAAGCCCCGGTGGCGGATCGGCAAGGGCAAGCAGTGCTTCCAGCGCGCGAGAATTGAGAAGCCACATTCGCCCGGTGCGATGCTGCATACGCACCGGTCGATCCGGAACCATGCGGTCCAGCATCCTGGCATCGGGCAAGGTGCCGCCAAGGACGCTCTCGTGAAAATCGACGGCGCGCAGCCATCCGGTGCCCGGTATCTCAAGGGCCTGCGCCAACTGAGCGGGGCTCAGAACGCTGGGCGGTCCACAGGACACCGAGGCTTGCTGCGCGGCGAGCGCGGCGAGGTGGATGTGATGATCGTGCAGTCCCGGAAGCAGCAATCCGCCGCGCGCATCGATGACCTGCTCTCGGGGGCGGGGGGACAGGTTTCCGATCGAGGCGATGCGTTGCCCTTCGATCCTGACGTCACCGTGGGACAGGCCCCAGATTTCTGCTTTGCGGATCAGCATGGCGCCAGCGCGCCGAGATAGCGCGCGGTATCGGCTCCGATCGGGCGCACGGCCGCCTTGAGGGGGCGTGTGCCCACGATCGGGAAAAGATGGCCGACAGCTTGTCCCCAACCGCGCAGTTCGGCGTCGATCATCGCGCGATTATGCGCGCGTTCCTCGGCGAGCGCCATCGCGCAGATGGCGCTCATCGACAGGCCGATGCGCTGCGCGACGCCGCTTTCATACGCGGCAAGCCCTTCGCGTGCGGCGACGATGCCGGTGAGCGGATCGGCCACGGCGTCCGCCACGTAGCCGATGCCGCCCCCCGCTTCGGCCATCGCGCGGGTGAGGCCGCCCGCGACGCCGCAGTCGTTGCCGATGCCGACCCAGTCGGCGGCCTCCCCGCTTGCTCCGTGCCCGGTGATCGACAGCCAGACCAGCCCCGGCGTTTGGCGGATCAGTGTCTCGGCGTCGATGCCGAGGTGGCGCAATGCGCGGGGCCGCGAGGATTCGATCACGATGTCCGCGCGCCGGATCAGCGCGACGAGCGCGGCCTTCTGTGCATCGTCGGCGAAATCGACAAGGATGCTCGCCTTGCCCTGGTTGATCCGGTCGAAGGTCGCCGGATCGTCGCGGCGGATCAGGTCGGGCCGGGTGAGGCTTTCGACTTTCACGACTTCCATGCCTGCCTGCCAGAACAGGTGGCCCGCCAGTGGCCCGGCCCATATCGCGGAAAGATCGACGACCAGCGCTTGGTGCAGGGCTGCCCTTTTCCGGTTTTCTCCGCGCAGCATTACCTCGAGGGCGGGAAAGGCGGGGATCTCGTCCATGCGAGCGACGGGTAGCCCCAGCGTGCGTCCGGTCTCGACGAGATCCCTGACGTCATGGCGCAGCACGGCTGCAGCAATCGCGTTCCAGTCGCGCGTGTCGATCGTGTCGTCACCGAAAAGCGCGGGCAGCAGTTCGCGGTCCACGTCGCGGATCAAAGTGAGCGCGAACCAGTTGCCGTCCCGCGTGGGCATCAGCCGACTGCCGCCGAGCCCGGCTGAGGTCGTGCCGCTGATCATATAGCCGCCACCGGCGGCGCGCTCTCCCATCAGGGTAGCGCCAGCGAGGCGCGGCAGGCCATGGGCTTCGGCCATCGCCTGCAACTGCCGGTCGGCCCACCGCGCCAGAGGGATCTCCGGGCCTTGCGTGATGTGCTCAGCCGGCAAGGACTTCCTTGACCTTGCGGCGCAGCAGCTTGCCCATTTCGTTGTACGGAAGCTCCGCGACGAAGGCGATCTTCTCCGGCACGCGCGAGGACCGCAGGCGCAAGCGGACAAGGTCCTTCAATTCGGTCTCCTCAGGGGCATCGAAACCATCGCGCGTGACGACGGCGACGCCGACCGCCTCGCCCCACTCGACCGAAGGGATCGCACAGGCGCAGGCGTCGGCGACGGCGGGATGGGTGAGTAGCACGTCCTCGATCTCGCCGGGCGACATGTTCTCACCCCCGCGCACGATCACGTCGTCGGCGCGGCCGGAGAGGAACAGGTAGCCGTCCTCGTCCATGTAGCCGGCGTCTCGGGTGGGGAACCAGCCTTGCGCGTCGAGCGCACTCTTTTCCTTGTACTCGCCGGAAACCTGCTCGCCGCGCACGTAGATTTCGCCGGGCTCACCCAGAGGCAGGACTTCACCGTTCTCACCGCGGATCTCGATCTCGACCGTCGGGATCGGCTTTCCGAGCGAGGTCAGGCGGGCGCGAACCTTCGGATCATCGGACGCCAGCGCCTCGCGATGGTCGTCGGGGCCGAGCAGGGCGACGGTGGAACTGGTTTCGGTAAGGCCGTAGGCATTTGTGAAGCCCGCCGCCGGGAAACGCTCAAGCGCCTTGTGTATGACCTCGAGCGGCATCTTGCCGCCGCCATAGGCGATGGCACGCAGCGATGCGGTTCGGGCGGCGGTGCCGCTCTCCATGGCGTCGACGATGCGTGCCAGCATGGTCGGCACGACGAAGGCATTTGTGATCGCCTCCGCCTCGACGAGCGCCAGCCAGCCTTCGGGCGAGAAGGCGGGCAGCATGACGATCTTGCGCTGGGCATAGATCGAGGACAGCAGCGCCGAGATGCCGGCGATATGATAGGGCGGCACGACCACCAGCGCGGCATCGGCCTCGCCGGCACTGGCGAATTCGACCGTGCCCAGAATATAGCCGAGCAGGTTCGAGTGGCGCAGGATCGCCGCCTTGGGCGCGGCCGTGGTGCCGCTGGTGAAGAGCTGGATCGCGATGCCTTCACCGGGATCGTATTCGCGCGCGTCGTCCGCCGGGACCGTCTCCTGCGCCTTGAGGGTGAATTCTTCGCGCGAAAAGATCGTGTGGCCCTGTCCGTCTGCGATGCGCGTCACGCGCTCCTCGTCGCCGATGACGAGGGCGGGGGCGATGCGGCCCAGCAATGCGGCGAGGTCGGCGTCGGGAAGGCGATAGTTGAGCGGGCAGTACGGTACGCCGGCCAGCGCCGCACCGAACACTGCGATCACCGCCGCCTCGCTGCTCTCGTCGAGGAGGGCGACATATTCCGCGCCGCTGTCCTGGATGATCGAGAAGGCGCCGCGTGCTGCGGCGAGAAGGTCGCCGTAAGTCCAGCGCTTGCCATCGCAGACGAGGCCGACGCGGTCGGGCGCGGCCTCGGCCGCCATTTCGAGAAGGAGGGCAATGTTCATGGGCGCGTGCCAGCTATCTTAGTGTCAGTCCGAGGCGGGAAGCGGCTTGGCGTCCTTGACGACGAGCGCCTGCCCATCGACAGAGAGCGAGCCCTTGCCGGGCTTCACGCAAAGCAGTTCGTAGTTGCCGTCGGTATCGACGTAGCGCTTGCCCATCAGCGTACCGGCCGAGAAGTCGGCGGCGAGGGGGGCGGCATCGGCAGGCTTGGCCTCGCCCATCGCTGCGCCGCCGCATTCGATCTGCCCGTCGGCGGCGCGGATCACCATCACCTCCGTATCGCAGGCGGCGCTCTTCAGGCGGGTTCCAGGCTTCATTTCGGGTTCCTTGTCCTCGTGTGTGCGTCTTGTCTCGACGGGCGCTTGGTGCGCCGGCGGCACGGTTTCATCTTACGCCCTCGTCCGTGCAGCGTTCAAGGCGCCGCAAGGTTGAGTGCCTGTACAGGTCGAAAAGCGTTCAGGCGATCGCGCCCTTGGCCTTCCACTCCTCGATCTTGTCCCACTCGACGCCCATTTCCATGAGGACGATCTCGGTGTGCTCGGAGGCTTGCGGCGACCGGGTGGTCTCCACGGCCTCACCGTTCCACTGGACCGGGCCGCGCACGAGCTTGAGCGGGGCGCCGCCGTCGGCGCCCTCGACTTCGACGATCATGTCGTTGGCAAGCGCCTGCTCGTCGGTCAGCAACTCGTGGAAGCTCTGGATCGGCGCCCACTGACCGGAGAAGGTCTTGAGGTGCTGGCGCCAGTATTCGAAGGGTTGGGAAGCGAACGCCTTCATCAGGATGTCGCTGGCCGCCCCGGCATTCTCGAAAAGCGCGCGCGGTTCGGAGAAGCGGGGGTCGTCGGCGGCTTCCGGTACGCCGAGATGCTCGAACATGCTGCGGATGTGACCGGTCGGCGAGATCGTGCAGAGGTTGATCGTGCCGTTATCGCTGGTCTGATAGTTGCCCATAAACGGATTGCGCGCTGCGCCGCCCGAGCCCGGCATCGGATTGCGCGTGAGCACGCCGGTCTCCGCGACTTGCGCGATCACCGCGCCCGATGCCCAGGCGGCGGCGCTCAGCAGCGAGACGTCGAGCTCGACGGCCTCGCCGGTCTTCTCGCGGTGGAACAGCGCGGCGGAGATTCCGCCCGCGATGAACATGCCGCCGATGGAATCGCCAAAGGCCGGGATGCCCTGCGAGATCGGGCCGGGCAGTTCCTCCGGGGTCATCGAATAGGCTATGCCGCTGCGTGACCAGAAGCAGGTGCCGTCGAAGCCGCCTACCTCGCGCTCAGGCCCCTTGTTACCCAGCGCCGAGCCGCGGGCGTAGATGATGTTGGGATTGACCGCGCGGATATGCTCGACATCGAACTTGTTCTTCTGGCGCACCTGCGGAAGGTAGTTGGTCAGGAACACGTCGCACTGCTTCGCCAGTTCGTAGAGCACTTCCTGACCTTCAGGCGTGGAGAGGTCGATGCCGACGCTGCGCTTGCCGCGATTGGGGTGCTCGAACAACGTATGGCGAAGCGGGTCGAGCGTGACGCCGCCCATGTTGAGGAAGCCGCGCTGGGTGTCGCCGCGCACGGGATGCTCGATCTTGATGACGTCGGCGCCCCAATCCGCGAGGACGCCGCCCGCTGCAGGCGTGAAGGTGAACTGTGCCACTTCGAGGACGCGCACGCCCTGCATGACCTTTGTAGACATCTGCTGCCAATCCCCGTGATCTTCTGTGTGGCGCCCGGTTTTCTGCCGTTTGCACTTGTCGGTCCGGTGTGCGCGCAAAGGCATGAGGGATCAACCGGGTGGCCCATCGTGCGGACGATCATGCCTGCAGATGCCTGCTTTTCCATCGTTTCTCGACCTGTGGGAGGGCAATGCGCAGGCGAATGTCGCGGAGGCGATAATGTTGCCGAAAGCGCTCTGAAAGATGCGAATTTCGCAATTGACCGGGTGTTCAAAAAATACTAACCCAGCTTAGTAAGTGAATAAATCCGACCGTTCAGGTTCGCAGTTTTCGGAGAAACGCCATGAAGAAGTTCGCCACGCTCGTCGCTGTCGCCGCCATCGCTTCGGTCCCGGCCATCGCTTCGGTCCCGGCCGTCGCTTTCGCCGAGACCACCCAGGTCCGTGAAGCCACCGAGGAAGCCGCTGCCGGTGCCGTATCGCTCAACGCCGGCAAGATGCTCTATGCCGCCGACGGCTACCGCATTGCACCCATCTATCGCGTCACTGCCGAGGGCAATCCGCAGGTCATCCTCAACGGTCGTCTCGTGACCGTTCCGGCCTCGAGCCTCAGCGACAACAGTGGCAAGGTCACGACTTCCATGTCGAAGAAGGAACTTGCTGCCGCGAAGTAAGTTTTCCCGATACTCTCAAGAAGAAGAGGGCGGCGCCTGGTGGCGTCGCCCTCTTTTTTGTGGCGTTGGAGGATAAGCCCACCTCGCTGCGGTTAAGTTCGCCTGCAGCTCACCAAGCCTCGCGGCCCTTCTGCATGCGGGAGGGCGAAACACGATGCTCTCATTCCCTACTGCTTGCAGGAGGGGCAGGGGTGGGCAAAAGCGCTTATCCCCGGCTGACGTTATCGTAGATGCGCGTCATGAAATCGAGAAGGGTGTTCACCTCGTCCTCGGAAAAGCCGGCGAACATCTTGAGTTCGCTTTCGGTCGCGATGGCGCCCAGCTTGTCGAGGAGAGGCCGAGCCTGCTCGGTCAGGTAGACGGCGCGGGCTCGCCGATCGTCGCGGCGGTCGCGGCGCTCCAGCAAGCCCTCTGCACAGAGGCGGTCGATCAGGCGGCCGGCGGAAGCCTCCGACATTTCGAGATATTCCGCGACGGTCCGCTGCGTGGACCCTGGATAGCGCGCGACGATCGCGATCATCGCCCATTGCGAGCGGGTCACGTTGAGGGCGGCCACCTTGCGATCGAAATTATTGCGCTGCAGCCGCGCCACGATGGTCATGCGCAAGCCAACCTGCCGTGTCGGGGTCTCGTCGCGCATGTTGAACGGGTTGCTGATCGTTCCCACCGGTTTTTCGTCGGCTTCAGTCGCCACCAGATGCTCCTTGTGCTGCGCCGTCAGACGCGTTCGATGATCATGGCAGGGGCCATGCCGCCCGCCGCGCACATCGTGATAAGACCATAACGCCCGCCGGTGCGCTCGAGTTCATCGAGAGCGGTGCCGATCAGCATGGCGCCGGTGCCGCCGATCGGGTGGCCGAGCGCCATCGACCCGCCATTGGGATTGACCTTGGCGCGGTCGAGGTCAAGGTCGCGGATGAACTTCTCGACGACCACGGCGAAGGCCTCGTTCACTTCGAAGACGTCGATGTCCTCCACGCCGAGGCCCGCCTTGGCGAGTACCTTGCGTGCTGCGGGCACCGGGCCGTTGAGCATGAGGGTGGGGCAGTTGCCCGTCTCGGCCATGGCGACGATGCGCGCGCGCGGCTTGAGCCCGTGGGCCTCGGCGTAGTCCTTTGAGGCCAGCAGGATCGCCGAAGCGCCGTCGACGACGCCCGAGGAGATGCCGACGTGATGGATCGGCTTGATCTCAACGTCCGGGTAGACCTGGTTGATGAGTTCGCCGTAAGTCTTGCCGCCGGACGCCGAGGGCATGTTCAGGAACATCTCGAAGGCGGGCTTGAGCTGCGCAAGGCTTTCGGCGGTGGTTTCCGGGCGCGGATACTCCTCGTGGTCCAGGATGACGTTGCCCTCATCGTCCTTCACGACGATGGTGGACTTGTCGAAGCGACCCTCGGCGATGGCTACCGCGGCGCGGCGCTGGCTCTCCACGCCGAGCGCTTCGAGTTCCTGGCGGGAGATGCCTTCCATAGCGGCGATGGCGTCGGCGCAGACGCCCTGATTGGATTGCGGGTGCTTTGCCTGGAGGCGCGGATTGCCCGCACCCATGCCGGCGCTGCCGACGCCCGCCTCGCGCATCTTCGCGCCGTACATGCCAGCGTAGGAGAGCATGTCCATGCCGCCTGCGACCATGAGGTCCGCCATGCCCGACTTGATCATAGCGGCCGACAGGCTCGTGGCGGTGAGGCTCGATCCGCAGAAGCGGTTGAGGGTCACGCCGCCTGCCTTCACGTCGTAGCCTGCGTCGAGCGCCGCCATGCGTCCGATGTCGCCGGCCTGCAGCCCCATTGCCGCCGAGACGCCCCAGATCACGTCGTCGACGTCGGCGGTGTCGAGATCATTGCGGTCCTTCAGCGCAGCGAGAACCGTTGCCGAGAGATGTTCGGGATGCATCTGCGACAGCGCCCCCTTGCCCATCTTTCCGAGCCCGCGCGGGGTGCGCACGGCGTCGATGATGTAGGCCTCGGTCAAGACAGGTCTCCTCGTATTTCTTTCGCGCAGCAAAGCGCGGTTTCCTGCGTGATGCGGGCGCTTTGCGGCTTTGGCAATCTGGGGTGCGGGCGCTATCGCCGCGGCGATTGCTGACTATAGTTAGTATGTCGGAATCGTGTTCGCTTGCGTCAATGGATCGTCTTCGCGATGGGCAGGTTGACGCTTGCGCCGGTGCGTTCAAGATCGGCGCACAGATATAACGACAGGGGACAGCAGCGATGGCGACGGCGCAGGAAGAGGAGGCAGGCGGGGCCTTCGCACCGCTTCGCGAACGCACGTTCCGCAATATCTGGACGGCCAGTCTCTTCTCCAACTTCGGCCAGCTCTTCCTCGGCGTCGGTGCGCAATGGGAGATGACGCGGCTCAGCAATTCACCCAGCATGGTCGCCCTGGTGCAGACCGCGATGATGATCCCGTTGATGCTGGTGACCCTGCCCGCAGGCGCCATCGCCGACATGTTCGACCGTCGCCGGATTGCCATGACCGGCCTGACGTTCAGTGCGGTGAGTGCGGCAATCCTGGCGGCAGTGACGTTCCTTGGGCTGACGACGCCCTGGCTGCTACTGGCTTTCTGCGTACTGACCGGGGCAGGCGTGGCGCTGTTCTCGCCGTCGTGGCAGGCCTCCATCCCTGAGCAGGTCTCGCGCACACATCTGCCTGCCGCGGTGGCGCTGGGAACGATCAGCTACAACGTCGCGCGCAGTTTCGGGCCTGCGTTGGGCGGAGTGATCGTGGTGATTTACGGTGTGAAGGTTGTGTTCGGCATGACCTCGCTGCTCTACCTGCCGCTGCTCACTGCGTTCTTCTTCTGGCGACGCAGGCACGTGCCTTCCCGGTTGCCGCCGGAGCGGATCGACCGCGCGATCCTGACCGGTGCGCGCTACGCGCTGCATGCTCCGGCGGTGCGTACCGCGCTGCTGCGGGTGCTCGGCTTCGGGCTGTCGACGGCGACGGCCTCTGCGCTTGCGCCGCTGATTGCAAAGGATCTTCTCCAGGGCAATGCAGCGACTTTCGGCATCCTGCTTGGCGCACAAGGCGTCGGTGCAGTGGGGGGAGCGCTGTTCGTGAGCCAAATTCGGGCGATGGTCTCGACCGAGTGGGCGATAAGGCTGTTCGCGATCGCCAGCGGAGTTGCCCTCGTCGCGATAGGGTTCAGTCACTCGCTGGTGCTGACCTGCCTTGCCTTTCTCGTCGTCGGGGCGGGCAACATCCTTACCGTCGCCATGCTCAACGTGACGGTCCAGCTTTCCGCGCCGCGTTGGGTCACGGCGCGGGCACTTTCGCTGTTCTCCTCCGCGATCACGGCCGGGATCGGCATCGGCGCATGGGGCTGGGGAGTGGTCGCCGCCCGCCATGACGTCGCCTTCGCGCTGGTCGCGTCGGGCCTCGCTGTTGCTGCCACGGCGCTGCTGGGCATGGTCCTTCCGATCCGCGAGGAGCCCGAGGCCGACATGGATTCGGTCGAGATCGGTCACGAACCTTCGGCCACTCTGCCGCTCACCCTGCGCTCCGGCCCGCTGGTCGTCGAGGTCGAGTACGACGTCGATCCCGAACTCGCCCGCGAATTCTACGAGGTCATGATGACCATGCAGAGGGTGCGCAAGCGCATCGGCGGCTTCGACTGGACCATCGCGCGCGACATCGAGAACCCGGCATTATGGACAGAGCGATACCACTGTCCGACCTGGGGCGACTACCTGCGCATGCGCGGGCGCTACACCCAGGCCGATTACGCTATTCAGGCCCAGGCAGACGGCTTCAACCGTAGTAACAATGGCCGCCGTGTGCGCCGCCGTCTCGAGCGCCCATTCGGCTCCGTGCGGTGGAAGGCGGAGTCCTATGATCCACGCCAGGAAACGATCGGCTACATCACCCCGGGTACCTGAAGCACCGCCAAATCTGCCGCTGCGATATCTGGGCGAAGGTCCGGCCGATCACTGGAACACGTAACAACCTCGTGTAGCCTCGCGTCAAAAGCAGATGGGAGGGATATCGTGAAGACAGCAGGGACTTTCGCGTCCATATTCGCATTAGCAGTGGTGGCGCCGGTTTCGGTGCACGCGCAGGAGGCACAGAATGCCGCCGCAGCGGACGAGGGCGCGATCATCGTCACCGCGCAGCGCCGTGCCGAAGCGCAAGTGGACGTGCCGATCTCGATCACCAACCTGTCTAGCGATGCGCTCAAGACCGCCAGCGTGCAGCAACTGGCGGACATCGGCAAGGTTACCCCGGCGCTGCGCTTCGACTTCGCGGGCGGGTTCTTCCAGCCCACCATTCGCGGCATCGGCACGGCGGTGACGACTTCGGGCGGGGGCGGCAATGTCGGCATCTACATCGACGGGTTCTACTCGCCCAACCCGCTGGCGGCCGACTTCGATCTCATCAGCGTGAACTCGATCCAGGTGCTGAAAGGGCCGCAAGGCACGCTGTTCGGCCGCAACACCACCGGCGGCGCGATCCTCGTCACCACTCGCGAGCCGTCCACTTCGGGCAATGCTTTCGAAGGTCGCGTGACTTACGGCCGCTACAACGAGGCCAAGGCCGAAGCCTTCACCAACTACGTCATTTCCGACCGTGTGGCACTGAGCCTAGAGGGCCAGTATCGCCGCGGTAACGGTTGGCAGCGCGACATCTCCAATGATGATCGGCGCGTGGGCGACTACGAGAACTGGTCGTTCCGTCTCGGCCTCAAGGCGGAACTGACCGACACGGTGGACGTCCTGCTGCGCTACAAGCACGGCCAGGTGGACGATCCCTCGACCATGCTGGCGTCCAGCCTCGACACCTCAGATTTCGGGCTCGGTGCGCCGTTCGGTGGAGTGCCGGGGACTTACACCACGGCGAAGAACCGCATCGCCAGCGGTTCGGTGCCGGAAGTCTTCCGCTCTAATACCGACGTAGTGCAAGGCACGATCCGCGCCGATCTCGGCTTCGCGGACCTGACCTCCTACAGTCAGTACCGCAGCGAAAACTCGTTCATGTCGCAGGACCTCGACTATTCCGGATTGGACCTGTTCCAGCTTGGCCTGCCCAACCTCAACGAGACCTGGAGCCAGGAACTGCTGCTCACCTCCAAGGCGGGGCCAAAGCTGCAGTGGACGGCGGGTTTGTTCTACTTCCAGAACACCGACACCTATATCACCTACATCAACAACGGCGGAAACGCGCCTGACCAGCGTATCCGGCTCGGCGGATCGAGCACCACGGTCAGGAGCTACGCCGCGTTCCTCGACGCCACTTACGAGATCACGCCGCAGCTTTTCCTGACCGCGGGCGCGCGCTATTCGATCGATAAGATCGTCGATGCCTACTGGAACCAGCAGTTCCTGCTGACCGAGATGCCGGTGCCGAACATCTCGAACAACAAGCTGACCCCGCGCGTGGTGCTGCGCTACAAGCCGACCGACAGGACGAGTATCTACGCCTCGTTCACGAAGGGCTACAAGGCGGCGATCTCGGACGTCGGCGGCTCGTGCCAGATCCCCGACACGAACTACACCTGCAACCGCGTGCAGCCAGAGGACATCAACGCCTACGAAGTGGGCTTCAAGTACGAGGACCGCGGCCTCTCGTTCGAGGCGGCGGGGTTCTACTACGATTACAAGAACCTGCAGGTGTCGATCTACCGCACCGGCACGGCGGAGATCATCAACGCCGCGACCTCGGAAATCTACGGGTTGGAGGGTGCGCTGCACTACCAGGTCACGCCCGCTTTCCAGATCAACGCTGGCGCGTCCTACGTCCATGCGCGCTACAAGCGGTTCAACAACGCGCCGGTCTACGTGCGCTGTTCTGAACTGGGCGAGGAAACCGCTGCGACTTGCGCCGCCAACGGGATCACCTTCGTCGTCGTTCCCACTACGCTGGAAGACGTGACGATGCAGCGCACGCCCGAATTCACCGGCTTCGTCGGCGCGCGCTACGAGACGGACCTGGCCGGCGGGGAACTCGCGTTGTCGGGCAACCTGTTCTACTCGTCGAGCTTCTTCTTCGGTCCCTCGGGCGTGCAGTTCAAGCAAGGGGGCTATGAGACCCTGGCCCTGCGCGCGCAGTGGAATGCGCCGGACGACAAGTTCCACGTCGCGATCTTCGGGGACAACGTCACCAACAGCCGCTACCTCACGCAGGCGCAG
Source organism: Novosphingobium sp. HR1a (assembly GCF_015594425.1). Taxonomy (NCBI): domain Bacteria; kingdom Pseudomonadati; phylum Pseudomonadota; class Alphaproteobacteria; order Sphingomonadales; family Sphingomonadaceae; genus Novosphingobium; species Novosphingobium sp. HR1a. The sequence continues at coordinate 12,873 of NZ_JABXWS010000036.1, read as the reverse complement.
TATTCGAGCTTCGGCATCGGCGCGAACTGGAGCAAGCCGGTGACTTACGGCGTGGAATTCGGAGTGAAGTTCTGACTTCGAGCCGTCCCCGCATGGGGATTGTCCCCGGCACGCGCGCTTGCTGACGTGCGGGAACAAGGCTGAACGCAGCGAAAAGGGAGAGAGCGATGTCGCAAGACGCAAACAGGACTTGGCGTGTCGTCCAGTGGGCAACCGGGAACGTCGGCAGCCGCGCCTTGCGCATGGTCATCGAGCATCCCCGAATGGAGCTGGTCGGCCTGTGGGTCAACTCGGCGGAAAAGGTCGGCAAGGACGCGGGCGAACTCTGCGGCCTTGCCGAAACCGGCATCAAGGCGACCAACTCTCTGGACGAGATCGTCGCTCTCGATGCCGACTGCGTGCTGTTTATGCCGCAGGGGACCGATTGGGACGCCCTGTGTGCATTGCTCGCGTCAGGCAAGAATGTGGTGACGACGCGCTGCGACTTCCATTACCCGCCGCTGATTGATCCCGGGAACCGTGCCCGGATCGAGGAGGCCTGTGCCGCAGGTGGAACCTCGATCCATTCCACCGGTTCGAGCCCCGGTTTCGTCACCGAGGCGCTGGCGATCCCGCTGCTGTCGCTTCAGCGCGGGCATGGGCTGCTGACGATCGACGAATATGGCGACGTATCAAGCCGTAATTCGCCCGACATGCTGTTCAACATCATGGGCTTCGCAGCGCCCATGGCGCCTTTCGACCAGCACCGGGCCGAGCATCTCAAGGGCGACTTCGGCAGTTCGCTTTCACAGATCGCCGAGGCCATAGGATTGCCCTGCGACGAAATCGAGGCAGTCGGCGAACTGTCGGCGGCGAGGCACGACGTGGAGATCGCGGCAGGCAGGATACCTGCCGGTACGGTGGGCGCAATGCGTACCACGATCACCTGCATGCATAAAGGGCGCCCAATCCTGCGCTTCCGTGCCAACTGGTACGCCACCACCGACATCGAACACGACTGGAACTTGCGCGAGTCCGGCTGGCGGGTCACCACCGAAGGGGACACGCCGGTCAAGGTGGACATCACCTTCCCGGTCGCGGAGGAGGACTACGCAGCCTACACCCCCGGACTGACCGCGCATCGGCCTATCAACGCCATCCCGGCGGTCTGCGCTGCCGCTCCCGGCATCCGCACGACCGTCGAACTGCCGCAGATCGTCCCGCTTTACGGCTGAGCAGGCGCCGTTGCCTGATCCCCGCCGAGCACCCGATAAAGCGCGATCCGGTTTCCCGCCTGCGTGAGGCGAACTGCGATCTCCGCCTGCCGCGCGGAATAGAGGCTGCGCTGCGCCACGAGGTTGTCTAGCGAGCCGACGATGCCCCGGCGATAGCTTGCCTCGGTGAGAGTGGCGGCATCCTGCGCGGCGCTGGTGAAGGCGGTCGCGGCGCGCAGGCGTTCGGTGAGCGTCCCCTGGTCGGCGAGGGCGTCGGCGGTTTCCCGGAAGGCGGTCTGGATTGCCTTTTCGTAAGTCGCCAGGGCCGCGTCGCGCTGGGCTTTGGTCACCTCGACATTGGCCTTGCGGCCGCCCGCGTTGAATACCGACCAACTCCCGTCCGCACCCAGCGTCGTCGTACGCGAGGCCGTGTCGAACAGGCTCGACAGCGACTGGCTGGCGAAGCCGATCAGGGCGCTCAGCGAGATCGTGGGGAAAAGCTGAGCCCTTGCCACGCCGATGTCGGCATTGGCGGCGCGCAGTTGGTATTCGGCCTGAACCACGTCGGGGCGGCGGAGCAATACTTGCGTCGAGAGCCCGGCAGGCACTTCGCCGAGGCTGGAGTTGACCTCGTCGATCCCGGTCGGGAGCAGCGCGCGATCGAATTCCGCACCTACGAGAAGGCGGATCGCGTTGATGTCCTGCGCCAGCGCGGCGGTCTGCGTGGCGAGGTCGCCATTGGCGGTTTCCAGAACCTGCTCGGCCTGCCGCAGTTCCGTGCGCGCGGCGACGCCGCCCTTGAGGCGGGCGGACGACAGCCGCACGCTATCCTTGGCGTTGGCCGCAGTAGCCTGCGCCAGCTTGAGCAGGTCGGTGTCGGCGGCATACGTCGCCCAAGCCTGCGCAAGATCGGCGACGAGGCCAAGGCGAACCGTCCGCGCTGCCGATTCCGTCGCCAGTGCTGTATCGCGGTCGGACCGGGTGGCGTTGGCGAGCTTGCCGAACAGGTCCAGCTCGAAGCTGGAGATACCGCCCTGCACCGAATAGCTCATGCCGTTGAGGCCGAAGCCGCCGCCGGTCTCGGTGTCGGTGGCGGAGCCGCTGATGCCGACAGCCGGGAACTGGTTCGCCCGAGTTACGCGCACTTGTGCCCGCGCCGCCGCGACGTTCGCCGCCGCCACGCGCAAGTCGCGGTTGTTGGCCAGTGCCTCCTCGACGAGCGACTGCAGGCGAGGATCGCGGAATATGTCCTTGTAGGACACCACCGGCAGCGAAGCCTCGCTTTGCTGCAGGTAGGCGTCGCCAACCGGCCAGGAGGCCGGGACCGGCAAGTCGGGCTGGACGTACTTGGGGGCCAGCGAACAGGCGCCAAGGGCGAGGGCAGGCAGGACGCCCGCCATCAGGCGGATGCTCATGCGCTTCATGCTGCGTCTCCCGAGCGCCCGCGGCGCTGCTGCAGTTTCTCGTGTGCCGCGGCTAGGCCGTCACGTACGCTGCGGCGCACGAGCACGAAGAACAGCGGGATATAGAAGATCGCGAGGATCGTCGCGGTGAGCATGCCGCCGACCACCGCCGTGCCGATCGCGACGCGGCTGTTGGCGCCCGCGCCGGTGGCGATGGCAAGCGGCAGCACGCCGAAGATGAAGGCGAAGCTGGTCATCAGGATCGGACGCAGGCGGATCTTGGCGGCCTCCAGCGCGGCGTCGATGACGCGCTTGCCCTGGCGCTCGGCTTGCTCCGCGAATTCGATCATGAGGATCGCGTTCTTCGCGGCGAGGCCCATCGTCGTCAGCAGGCCGATCTGCAGGTACACGTCGTTCTCCAACCCGCGCAGCGTGACGAAGGCGATCGCACCCAGCAGGCCGAGCGGGATGACGAGGATCACCGCGACCGGGATCGACCAGCTTTCATAGAGCGCCGCAAGGCACAGGAACACGACGAGCAGCGACAGGGCGTAGAGGATCGGCCCTTGCCCGGAGGAAAGCCGCTCCTGATACGAGGCACCGGCCCATGCGACGCTGACGCCCGGGATATCCGAGACCAGCTGCTCCATCACGTTCATCGCGGTGCCCGAGCTGACGCCCGAGCCTGCGTTGCCCGAGAATTCGTACGCGGGCAGGCCGTTGAAGCGCGAGGTCGAACTCGGCGCCGTCGACCATCCGACGGTGGAGAAGGCGGAGAAAGGTGCCATCTGCCCGCCCGACCCGCGAACGAACCACTGCGCGAGGTCTTCCGGGCGCGAGCGGAACTGCGCGTCGCCCTGAACGTAGACGCGCTTGACGCGGCCCTTGTCGATGAAGTCGTTGACATACGTACCGCCCCATGCCGTCGAGAGCGTGGAATTGACGTTGCCGGGGGTCAGCCCAAACGCGGTTAGGGCACGAATATCGGTGTTGATCTTCAGGGTCGAGACGTCTGGAAGGTTGCTCAGGCGCACACCGGACAGCTGGTCGTTCGCGCTTGCTGCGGCGAGCAGCTTCTCGCGCGCAGCCATGAACTTGTCGTCGGACAGGCCGCTGGCGTTTTGCAATTCCATCGTGAAGCCCGCTGAATCGCCGAGGCCGCGAACGGAGCCCGGCACCAGCACGAAGACCTGCGCGTCACGAAGGCTGCGGAAGGCGGCGCTGGCGCGCTGGACGATGGCGTCGGCGCTGTCCTTGGGGTCGGTACGCTGCGACCAGTCGGTCAGATTGATGAAGCCCTGACCGCTGTTCTGGCCGGATGCACCGCGCCCGCCGCCCGCGACGGAGAACATGCCCGCGACGTTGTGCTTCTCGTAAGTCGTGAAGTACTTCTCGATTTCGCGCTGCACTTGCTCGGTGCGCGAGCGCGGGGTGCCGGCGGGCAGGCGCCATTGCACGCTGATGTTGCCCTGGTCCTCGTTCGGCAGGAAGCCGGTGGGCAGGCGCTGGAACAGCAGGAACGTGCCGACGCAAGTAACCGCGAACAGCGCGAGCCAGCGCCACTTGTGCGCGACGACGACGTCCACCTTGCGCACGTAGGCATCGGTGACGCGCTCGAAGCTGCGGTTGAACCAGGTATGGAACTTCTCCCAGCCACGCGCGAGCCAGGGCAGGTGTCGTTCGATCCAGTTCGGCTCGTGATCTTCCTCACCGTGAGGCTTCTTGGCCTTGAGCAGCGTCGCCGTCAGCGCCGGGCTGAGGATCAGCGCCACCAGCACCGAAAGTACCATCGCGGTCACGATGGTCAGCGAAAACTGGCGGTAGATCACGCCCGTCGAGCCGCCGAAGAAGGCCATCGGCAGGAACACCGCCGAAAGCACCAGCGCGATAGCCACCAGCGCGACCTGGATTTCCTCCATCGACTTGATGGTGGCATCGCGCGGAGACATGCCGGGGTTCTCTTCCAGCAGGCGCTCGACGTTCTCGACCACCACGATGGCGTCATCGACCAGCAGGCCGATCGCCAGCACCAGCCCGAACAGCGTCATCGTGTTGATGGAGAAGCCCATCACGTAGAACACCGCGAAAGTGCCCAGCAGCACCACCGGCACCGCGATCGCCGGGATCAGCGTGGCGCGCCAGCTTTGCAGGAACACGAACATCACGATGACGACGAGGATGATCGCCTCGAACAGTGCCTTCTCGACCTCCTCGACCGAGAGCTTGATGAAGGTCGTGGAGTCGCTGCCGTAGATGTATGTCAAACCGTCCGGCATTTCGGCGGATAGGTCCTGCATCTTCGCCTTGACCGCCTCTGCCGTACGTAAGGCGTCGGCGCCGGGCGCCAGCGAGATGGAGATACCTGCGCCCGGATGGCCGTTGACCCGGCTGACTGCGGTATAGTTGTCCGCGCCGATCTCCACCCGTGCGACATCGCCGATGGTGACGACCGAGCCGTCCGGGTTGGTCTTGAGCACGATGGCGCGGAACTGGTCGGCGGTCTGTAGGCGCGAGCCGGCGGTGACGACGGCGTTGATCGCCTGATCGTCGACCGCAGGCGTGCCGCCGATTTCGCCCGCCGCGACTTCGGTGTTCTGGGCGGTGATCGCGGACGTTACGTCGCTAGGCATGAGCGCCACGGCGGCGAGCTTGCGCGGGTCCAGCCAGATACGCATGGCGTGCGGCGCGCCGAACACGTTGACGTCGCCCACGCCTTGGACGCGCGAGAGCGGGTCCTGGATGTTCGAGGCAAGATAGTCCGACACGTCCTGGTTGGAGCGCTGGTCGGTCTCGTCATAGACCGCCACCAGCAGCAGCTGGTCGGCGTTAGACTTGGTCACGGTGACGCCGCGCGCCTGCACGGTCTGCGGCAGGCGCGGGATCGCGGACTGGACCTTGTTCTGGACCTGGACCTGCGCGATGTCGGGGTCGGTGCCCTTGGCGAAAGTGGCGCTGATGGTCGCCTGGCCGCGGTTGCTCGACTCGGAGCTGAAGTAGAGCAGCCCGTCGATGCCGGTCAGCTGCTGCTCGATGATCTGCGTCACCGAGTTCTCGATCGTTTGCGCCGACGCGCCTTGATAAGTGGCGCGGATGTTCACCTGCGTAGGCGCGATGTCGGGGTATTGCTCGTTCGGCAGGAAGTTCAGCGCACCGAGACCGGTGAGCATCACGATGATCGCCAGAACCCAGGCGAAGATCGGGCGATCGATGAATATGCGGGACATGAACCGTTAGCCGCGCTTGTGGCCGGATTGCGCTGTCTCTGCGCCTTGGCCTTCCTTGCGCGGCTCAACCTTTTGGGGGGCCGTGCTGACAACCGGCTTGATCGGAGCGCCCTGACGCAGGCCGTTGAGGCCTTGGATGATGACCTTGTCGCCCTTCTTGAGACCGCCGGTGACGACCGCGAACTCGTTGTAGGTGCGATCGGCGGTGACCTTGCGGCGCGTAGCCTTGTTGTCGGCGCCGACCAGCATGACGTAGGCACTGCCGTCGAAGTCGCGCTGGACCGCGTTCTGCGGGATCAGGAACGCATTGGGGTCCGATGCCTGATCGAACATCGCCGTCACGAACATGCCGGGCAGCAGCAGGCCGTCCGGGTTCGGGAAGCGGGCGCGCAGGGTGACGGTGCCGGTGGTCTGATCGACCGTGACTTCGGAGAACTGCACGGTGCCCGCCTGCGGATAGCGGATGCCGCCGTCCAGCATGAGGTGGACCTCGGTGCTGCCGGGGGTGACGCCCCCCGCCGCGAGACGCTGGCGCAGACTCGTCAATTCTGCGGCGGACTGCTGCATGTCGACGTAGATCGGATCCATGCGCTGGATCACCGCGAGCGGATCGGCCTGCGTGGCACTGACGAGGGCGCCGACGGTGAACAACTGACGTCCGATCTTCCCGCTGATCGGTGCGGGGACGGTGGTGAAGCGCAGGTTGATCTTGGCCGTATCAAGCGTGGCGGCGTTCTGCGCAATGGCAGCCTTCGCCGTGCGAGATGCCGCCAGGGCGTCGGTATAGTCCTGCTTGGCGACCGCTTCCATATCGGCGAGCGGGCGATAGCGCTCCGCTTTGACCGATGCGGCATCCGCCGTGGCGCGGGCGCTGGCGAGGTTGGCCTGCGCCTGGTTGACTGCCGCACGGTAGAGGCTGGGGTCGATCTCGAACAGGGGTTGGCCTGCCTTGACCGTGCTGCCCTCGGTAAAGAAGCGGCGCTTGATGACGCCGGTTACCTGCGGGCGCACCTCGGACGTCTCGAAGGCGACCGTACGGCCGCTGAGCGTTGCCGAGAGGGGGACGCTGCTGGTCTGCGCGACGATGTAGCCGACTTCGGCAGTGCGCTGCTGCTGGCCCTTTGACGACTCACCGGAGCATGCCGCTAGCGACACTCCGGCAAGCGCGAGGGCGGCAACAGGCAGGAGCGGCCAGCGCCAACCGGAGGGCCGGCGAAGGGCATAAGGGGGGAAGCTGTTCAAGTCGCGCGCCTTGTTGGATGTTGCCCTGTCCTATTCAGCAAAACGGTGCGCGAGCAAGCGCCCATTTCGCAGATGCGACAATTTGCGACTAAAGATCAAAGCCGCATTACAATCCGGCAGGACATGCTGAAATCCATCACGGATGTCCGCAATGACGTTAGATTTCGGGTGCGACACCAAAGGAAAGGAAATGGTGCCCGAGGGCGGATTCGAACCACCGACACTGCGATTTTCAGTCGCATGCTCTACCAACTGAGCTACTCGGGCACTCGTTCGGCGGCGGCCTCTGGAAGAGACCGGCGAGCGGTGTGGGCGGGCCTATGAAGAAGGTGGCCGACCTTGGCAAGCCCTAAATGACGAAGAAATTTCAATCGTCCTGTGGATTGTTTTTTTCCTGCCCGACGAAGTCCTCGGGATCGTGGGGCTGCCCGGGCAGGGCGTAGCCGTCGTCCAACCACTTCAGCAGGTCACGGTCGCGGCACTGCTTGGAGCAGAACGGCGTGAACTCGGCGGCGCGGGGTTTGCGGCAGATTGGGCATTTGCGTTCGGAGAGGGTCATAGCGGCACCGCCTGCGCGAATCCGGCGGCCAGCGCAAGCGTGCGCTCCTCCTGCCAGCGGATCGTGCGCCCGGTGCGCCGCGCGAGGTCGGCGAGCCATTCCTCGCTCGTCGCGGCGCGCACGGCCGGGTGCGCGGTGAGTAGCAGCGCGCCCGGTTCGGCGACATGCTCGGCGCTGCGCATAAGCAGGCGCGCGGCGGCGGCGACGGGGGCGGCACGCACCCGCTGCGGGATGGAGGGGCGTTCCAGCCGCGCGACGAGTTGCACGAAGCCGAAGCCGTTCACCGCCGTGCGCTGGTGCGGCCAGTGGTCGAGCGCTTCGGCCAGAGCCTCGTCCACCGCGCGGCGGTCGTCCTTGCGCTCCAGCGAGGGGAAGTCGATGCCTATGGAGCCGGCAAGGTCGAGCCGCCCGACCGCGTCGGCGATCGCGGGCACGGCGGCCAATGCCAGCGCGGCGAGCGGCAGGATGCCGTCGATATCGATCAGCGTCATCGCCGGGGTCGGCGTCACCACCAGCGATCCGCCCTCGAAGGCGATCACGCCGTCAAGCGCTTCGGCCACGATCTCGGGCCAGGGATCGTCGGGAAAGCGGCGGACCTTCCTGACCGGCAGTCCGCCGCCACGCAGCGATTCGGCAAGGGTGGGAGCAGGGCGAGGGGCAAGATCGCTGGCGCGGGTCTGGGCCAGTTTGTAGCGGCCGGTCTCGGCCATCGCTGCGCGGGTGACGAGCACCCGCTGGCGCGCGCCTTCGCTGGCGGATTTGGGCAAACCGTCGACGAACGCCTCCTCGCCCGAATCGAAGCGAACCGTTCCGCGTGAGGCTCCGGCGCGGCGCGATACCAGCACTGCGTCAGCGACTTCACCGGCGGTCAGCCGGCCCGGCCATTCCAGCCTTGCGGCAAGGACATGGCCGTTATCGACGAGAATCGCGCGGGTTTCGCCGATCCCCTCTTCGACCAGCCATTCAGCCAATGGGGAAGCCTGCGCCCTTCAGCAGGGCGCGCGTCTCGAACAGGGGGAGGCCGACGACGCCCGAGTGGCTGCCGGAAATCCACGCGATGAGGCCTTCGGCGCTGCCCTGGATGGCATAGCCACCGGCCTTGCCCTCCCACTCGCCGCCGGCGATGTAGGCTTCAACCTCGTCTTTGGACAATTGCTTGAAGCGCACGATCGTCTCGTTCAGCCGCTCGTGCAGGGTGCCGCCGGGCGCGCGCAGGGCGATGGCGGAGAGGACGCGGTGCCGCCTGCCCGAAAGCAACGCGAGACATTCGCGCGCGGTCTTCTCATCTTCGGCCTTGGGCAGCACGCGGCGGCCGCAGGCGACTACGGTGTCGCCAGCCAGCACGAAAGCATCGCCGGGAGGCAGCGCAAGCGCCTTTTCCCGCGCCATGCGCCGGGCGTAATCGCGCGGCACCTCGCGGGGATGCGCAGTCTCGTCGATGTCTGCAGCTTCCACCGTGAAGTCGCTCATCCCGATGCGGGAGAGCAGTTCGCGGCGTCGCGGGCTGGCGGAAGCGAGAACGAGTCGGGGGGCGCCATGCCCCGCCGACAAATCTGCCGCAGTCAGGTCAGGACCCGAACTGGCCAGGGCCGCCACGGCCCGGCATGAAGCGGTAGGTGATGCGACCCTTGGTGAGATCGTAGGGGGTCAGCTCGCAGAGCACTTCGTCGCCGACCAGCACGCGAATGCGGTTCTTGCGCATCTTGCCTGCGGTGTGGCCGAGGATTTCGTGGCCGTTCTCCAGCTCGACGCGGAACATCGCGTTGGGGAGAAGTTCGACCACGCGGCCGCGCATTTCGAGGAGTTCTTCTTTCGCCATTGGCGATCAGTTTCCATTGTTCTGGTGTGTCATCGGCGCGCGACATAGCCACGACTCCGCGAAAATGGAAGCCTTGGCGGCATTTTTGCCGTTCGTGTGACTGCTTTGTCGCCATTTGCGCATCGCGCCATGGCCCGCAACGACTTCGCGACGATGCGTACAGTAGCAAGGGCCGCCGGTTCATGTTCGCGCAAGACGATTGCGACAAAATGATACCGCGCCCCCGCTTGTGGTCCGCAAGAGGCCAAGGCAATAGCGCGGGAGGGGAAGGAACACATCACTATTTCACAGATGCACCTTGGCGGAGACTGCACTTGCGTTCCTTACCTCTGATCAGCCTCGTGGCGAGCCTCGCCATGCCGATGCCTGCGTTCGCGGCGGAAGCGGCGGCTGACGCACCTAGCGTGCCGGTCATCAAGGATGACGACTCCGATCCCGACAACCCGCTGGAAGTCCACGGCAACGAGATTCTCGTCACCGCGCCGCGCGTGATCGGCTCGATCGACGTGCCCCAGCAGCCCATTGCGGTCTTCGACGAGAACGACATCGCGTCCTATGGCGTCGCCTCGATCGAGGAACTGCTGGATGCGATCAGCCCGCAGACCGGCAGCGGCCGCGGGCGCGGCGGCTCGCCGGTCATGCTGCTCAACGGCCAACGCATCTCCAGCTTCCGCGAGATGCGCGGCATCCCGCCCGAGGCGATCCGCCGGGTCGAGGTGCTGCCCGAGGAAGTGGCGCTGCGCTTCGGCTATTCGGCCAACCAGCGCGTCGTCAACATCATCCTCAAGGACCAGTTCTCGGCGGTGACGACTTCGGGCGAATACAATCGCCCTACGCGCGGCGGCTACGACAATTACGAACTGGAAGGCGGCCTGTTCAAGATCGCCGGGCCGCGCCGCTTCAACGTCAACGGCAAGCTCGACAACACCAGCATGCTGACCGAGGCCGAGCGCGGCATCACGCAGGACGAATCGCGTGTCTCGCAAGTCGCGGGCGATCCCGATCCGGCGCGCTATCGCAGCCTCGCCGCGCAGGACCACGAACTGACGCTGGAAGGCACGATGACGCAGGGGCTGGGCGAGAAGGGCCTGGCCGGGGCGATCACCGCGACCGGCGGCTATACCCGCTCAAACACGCTCTCGCTTTCGGGGCTCGACACGGTTCCGCTGACGTATGACGGCCAGACGCTGCGCCGCACGCTGGCCGATCCGCTGAGCAACCGCTCGATCACCGATACGTTCGAGGGTGGGCTCGGCTACAGCACGATGCTCGGCGAATGGCAGGTCAGCGCTACCGCCAATGCGACGTATACCGACACGAATACCCGCGTCGATCGCCGTCGCACCGAGACGCAGTACGGCGATCTGCAGGCCGAAGTCGCATCCGGCGCGCTTTCCATCACCGGGGCGCTGCCCAATGTGCCGGGCGCAGGCGTGGACGTCGCGACCACGCGCCAACTGACGCTGTCCAACCTCGTTACCCTGTCGGGCAAGCCGTTCCGGATGCCGGCGGGCGAGGCGAACCTGACGGTCAAGGGCGGGTACGACTTCGATCGCTCCATGAGCGAGGACACGCGCAACACCGTGGGCAACGTGACGCTCCGGCGCGGCGATCTGCTGGGCGGCGTCAATCTGGCGTTGCCGCTGACCAGCAAGGGAGAGGATTTCCTTGGCGCGGTGGGCGACATCACGCTGAATTTCAGCGGCGGACTGGACCACCTGTCGGACTTCGGAACGCTGACGGACTGGAGCGCGGGCGTTACATGGTCGCCGACCGAAACGCTGATGCTGCAGGCGAGCTATATCGTCGATCAGGCCGCGCCCAAGCTGACCCAGCTGGCCGCGCCGATGGTCGAGACATACAACGTCGCGGTCTACGATTTCACCAATTCGCGCACCGCGCTCGTCACCACGGTGACCGGCGGCAATCCGGACCTGAAGAAGGAAACCCAGCGCGACTGGAAAATCTCGGCACAGTGGAAGCTGCCGTTCCTGCAGCGCTCAAACCTGATCGTCGAATACTTCCGCAACCGGTCGAGCAACGTGACGCAGGCGTTCCCCCTGCTGACTTCGGCGATCGAGGACGCCTTCCCTGACCGCGTGACGCGCGACGCGGACGGCAACCTCACCCGGATCGATCGGCGCGCGGTGACTTTCGACGAAGTGAAGACTTCCTCCATGCGCTGGGGCTTTAACATTTCGGGTAGCCTCGGCGGTTCGTCATCGACTGGCGGTTCGTCCGGAGGCTCGTCCGCGCGGATGAGCGCTGCGCCGGTGCAATCGGTCACCGGCCCGAACGGGCCGATGGCGGGCGGTCAGGTATTGAATGGGGGGCAGACGTCCAACGAAGCCGCACGCCCCAACTTCGATCCCTCGCGCTTCGCCGCGATCCGCGAAAAGCTCTGCGCGCCCGGCGCAGGCGATCCCGATCCGGCGAGCCTGCCCGAAGGATTGCGCAATCGTCTCTCCGGTGCGGACGGCAAGATCGACCCGGCCAAGCTCGCCGAGTTCAAGCAGCGTGCCTGTTCGGCCGAAGGGCAGGGGGCCACGCCCGGCGAAGGCGGCGGCCGAGGTCCGATGGACCCCGAGCGTTTCGAACGCATCCGTACCGCGCTCTGCGCGGGCGGCAGTGGCCCACCGGACGTGGCGAGCCTGCCCGACCGCATGCGGGAGCGCATCATGGGCGCCGACGGCAAGGTCGATCCGGCTAAGCTCGCCGAACTGCGTGAGCGTTTCTGTAATGCGCCGACGCCGGCCCCTGGCACGACCCGCGCGCAGGGCGAGCAGCCGGGCTTCCCGCCGCCCGGGGCTTTTGGCGGTCAGCCGCCGATGGCATCGAATGCGGGCGAGCGCGGCGCCGGTGGCACTCGCGCCGAATCGGGCGGACGGGGTCCCGGCGGTGGACCGGGTGGTCCTCCGGGGGGCGGCTTTGGCCCTCCCGGCGGTCGCAATGGCAGTCGCTGGAACCTCTCGATCTATCACACCTGGCGCTTCACCGACACGATCCTCATCGCGCCGGGTGTGCCTGTGCTCGACCAGCTGAACGGCAATTCGACCTCGGCGGGCGGCACTCCGCGCCACACCATTGAGGCCGAGGGCGGCCTGTTCAAGAACGGCTATGGCCTGCGCCTGAAGGGTGAATGGAACGCGCCTGCCCGGGTCGATGGCTCGGGTGCGCCCGGCAGCCAGGACCTGCGGTTCGGCAGTACCTTCGACGTATCGCTGCGTATCTTCGCCGATCTCGGCCGCAACGAGGACCTTGTTTCCAAGATGCCGTTCTTCAAGGGATCGCGCCTGTCGCTCAAGGCCAACAACCTGCTCGATTCGCGGCAGAAGGTGACCGATCAGAACGGGCTCACCCCGATCGCTTATCAGCCCGCCTATCGCGAACCGCAGGGCCGCGTGTTGGGGATCGACTTCCGCAAGATGTTCTG
>NZ_JABXWS010000151.1:0-940 GCF_015594425.1 Novosphingobium sp. HR1a | reverse complement strand
AAGCTCGACTTTGTACGATCAGGTAGCGAAGCATAGTGCCTGAGCCATACGTTTTAGGCGGGTTGTGGGAATATAGTTCGGTTCTGGGTGCGGCGGGGAGTGTTGATTAATGTCGCCGACCCAGAGTTGGAGACGGACAGCTCCGATGGCGTCACTGAATGTCAGGTTGGTTTTTCGATACCAGGCGGCGGAATAAGGGGTGCTTTTAATGGTCAACAGATCGCAGGCCCATAGCGATATTAGGCTGTAGAGACCCAGCAGCGCCGGCGTGGTTCGCGCTATGGCTTTGTCGGTCCACTGGCGCTGTGTTTCGACACCAAGGTGAGCGCGGGTTTCTGCAAAGGTGACCTCGATCTGCCATCGGCGGACGTAGAGGGCGATCATCTCGGCGGGCTCGAGGGTGATGTCGGTACTGAAGAAGGCCTGCGGGTCGCGCTTTCCGTCAGGATCGCGAACCAGGACCCAGCGGACCGGCAAGACCGGGGTGCCGGGCCTGTACCATAGGGCGATGTCAGATGTGATCTCGAGCGTCTTGCCGCCCGCATGGCCATACCAGGCAGAGACGAGAATGCTGGTCCAGCGTGTCGCCGGGTTGGCGAGCAGGGTCTTGAGTTTTGGTAATGCTCGCCCTTTCTGTGCGGGGCGCCCCATCGTGCGTGCCGTTCGCCCCGCAGGCTGTGCAAACAAGTTGGCATCGAGCCGCAGTCGGCTGATGAGTGTGGCCCGGCGGACAATTGCATGTGCCAGTTCGTGGACAGCAAAGCTGCTGTCGCCAATGAAGATGATCCGCCGACCCGGCAGCCAGCGAGACAGCTGTAGCGCGCCCTGCCGCGCCCAGTCCGTCAGCAATTTATGACGACAGCCGCGTTGACGGTTCGATCGTTCCGAAGGAGCGAGCAACGTCAAGACTGGCAGCGCTTTGATCAGGCGGGTCCATGAC
>NZ_JABXWS010000152.1:0-868 GCF_015594425.1 Novosphingobium sp. HR1a | reverse complement strand
AGCTCGACTTTGTACGTTTTTGGTCAGGTCCAGGTCCAGAAGATGCTGTTTTCAGCAACGTGGTCGAGTGCTTGATCGAGGGGCAAGACGCATCCGCCCATATCATCGATATTTTCCCATTTTCGCTGGTGTGACCAGTAGCCGAGCCTGACTTCGTCACGCGTGCCGACAGGCTTGAGGCGGGCGATCGGTGCCTCGGTTGCCAGCAGATAGAGATGGTAAGCGCCTTTGTTCTCATACCATCCGACGCCGCCGCCGTTGGCCGCGTCGAACGTTTCGATGCGCAGAATGATTTCCTCGTCTTTCATGGTGCATCCATTGCCGCCGTCAGGTCACAGCATATCCGAGTCACCTCACCGCATGGCAACAGCCTAAGCGTTGCAACGTGCTTCAGTCAGGACTCGAAGCATGGGATGTTGGACCAGAACAAGGCCGTGATCGGCGATCCCGTCCCCCAGATCCTGCGCCAATGGCTGCAGGCATGGCGTCCCTGCTTTACGGCTCCCAGTTGGGAGCATGTACTTGTTCTTGTGATGGGGGGCGTGCTGGCCACGGGCAAACGGACCGTCACGTCTTGCCTGCGCGTGACCGGCCGGGGCGATGCTGCCAACTTTGCAACCTATCACCAGATCCTCAACCGCGCCCGCTGGAGCTCCCGTGCCGTTGCCAGGCGTTTACTGGGCATTGTGGTCGAACGGCTCGTGCCCGATGGTCCTGTGGTCATCGGTATGGACGACACCATTGAGCGGCGATGGGGGCGCCGGATCACCGCACGGGGTATCTACCGCGACCCGGTCCGCTCCAGTCACGGCCATTTCGTCAAAGCTAGCGGACTGCGCTGGCTCAGTTTTATGGTGCTCACCCCGGT